>JANXCD010000037.1 GCA_025060305.1 Armatimonadota bacterium
TGCACTTTTACGACAACTATGCTGACAGTTACAAAAACCATCAAGTTAAAGCGGCTTTGGAAGTAAATGCATATGTTCAATCAGTTTATGAAGTTTATCCTTGTATTTGTCCAGATAAAGTTCACTATCCTGATGTAGGTCACAATGATTGTTACTGTTACGCAAATAAGTTAAAGTGTGATGATTGCCCTGCTTTTAGAAATTATTGTCCAGCTCGGACTTCCACGGGAGCAGGGCATCCAAAATGTCAATGCAAAAACTATCGTGCCTGTCAACCAAGAGATTGTTCGTTATGTCATGCTATTCGCAGCAGATTGGGGAATGTTTATAACTCTCCAGGATATGTTCAAGCAAGGGGTTATGGACAAGTGGAGTTTTATGTTCGACTGATTGTGAGGAGAGTATTACCGGGTAGCTCATCACAAAACAATCTAACTATTCTACTTAAGCTTCCTAAACCTAAAACTGGCGGTGATATTGACGATAAGGAAACTGCTAAGCCATGGAAATTTGAGGGGAATATGCCAATATGTTGGTCAGCAGCATGGAATGTGACGAAAATGTTAGAGGAGATGGGAAATGTGGGTAGCAGGGCAAAAGGATATGTTTAAAGACTATAAAATTGATAAAAGGGCACAAATTTTGATTACTGCATATACATGGATTAATGCTGATAGGAATGTTCATGGAGCATATCCTTGTAATAGACTCACCTACTCTGTATACAACTGCGTCGGACTTTCTTTGCCTTATGAACTGGAGAGGTATCCAGGTGCACCTCCTAATCATCCGCCAAATCAGTTTGACTCTACAGTAGCTGATACAAAAGATGGAAGTTTGCTTTTCTACACTATGAGTAACTTCCCTGATTGTGCTCATGTAGGAATTAAAGATGGTCAAGATATCATAGATATCAACTGTGCTTTAGGACATACTAACAGAAGTGGTCTCCCGATCGTTAAGAAACACTCTCAATCAGCCTTTAGGATAGGACCAGTTCCGCCCAATCACTATACCGGTGTGAGTGATCCGAAAACCTTAGAGGATTTAAAGGCTTTGGACTCGGAGTGATTAAAATGACACGAAAGTGGAGAATGTTTTTGGCTTTATTATTGGCTTTCACAGCGGTAGGCATTACTTATCGCTCATTAAATCCTACCTACACTGGCGAGGTTTTCTTTACCCTTTCCCTTTCTCAAACTGACACACCAATCAACGAGTTGCGTGGAGGACATTACAAAACAAGGCTGATGAAAGCTATCACCTATGTTAGCGCCGATTTAAAAGGATGCATCTATATTGCTGGATTTAAAGATAAAAAACCTCGCTTGGTCATTATCGGTCCGAAGGGGAATATTGAAGGAGCATTATACATTCGCTTTAAAGACGGGGAACACCCAAATTTTGTTGGTCCTATTGCTGCTTCTCCTTATGGCAATCATATCTGGATAGTCTGTGACCTTATAAACCCAATCAAGGATTGGTGGGAGAAGAGGATCATAGTCTATACAAAACGAGGAGAAATTGTTGCTGAATGGAAATATATCGGAAGGGATATAGACTTTCTTTGGGTTTTGGGGGATGATATATCATATGGGATAACTGATGATCAGATAGTATATTCATTCAAAATTGGACAATCAAAGCCAAGTGAGTTTTTAATTCCTTTCTGTTGTCCTTTCTTTAAAGATGGTAAATTTTGGTTTATTGAGCCTCTTGAATCCATAGCCAAAGTTCTTGGAAAGCGTGAGTATATAAAAGGTTGGATGGGTGTAGTGACATGGAGTCAAAATGAAGGAGTGAAGTTTGAAGGGATTAAACTTCCAGTGGGTGGAAGCATACACTGGATTGATGAAGAAGGCAACTTCTATATTTATAGTTGGGGACATTATTCCGTCTGTCTCCCAAATTTTTTGGCTAAAATTCCTTTTCTGGTAAGGATACTCAAAACCTTTGGCGTATCCGAAGATGTTTTAAAGCCAATCTCTCCAAAGATATTCATTTTTTCTTCAAATGGTAAGCAATTAGATGTTGCTCATCTTCCTTCCATCATTCAACCGAGGAAAGGAGAACAATTGGAGTATGGTCAACTGGTCAAAGCAGATAAGACAGGAATTTACCTGGAAGTGTTGAGTGTTAGTGAAGGTAAGCCAAAAGAGTATCGTATAGTCCGTATCTTGAAGAAGCCAAGATGGAAGGTTTGGTGGGAGAGATTCAAGAGATAGGATCATGCAATGAAAAGGATGCAATTTGTGGAGAGATATAGTTGTATGACCCTGATTTTGAGATGGTGGGTGCATGGGCAGTTCCGATGCTAAGTTGTGTGGTTCATGGATGGAACGATGGATTGGAAGCGAACCCGAATGGTGAGGTTCACGGAGTTATCATACCAGTTCCAGTGAGCGTTATGGAAAAGGGAGGGACATACAGGTTCGTTTTGCACTTTTACGACGATTATGCCGACAGTTACAAGAACCATCAGGTTAAAGCGGCTTTGGAGGTGAATGCTACTGAAATACCAATAGCCTTCATTACTGATGTAGATGATGGATGGTTATTAGTAAGGCTTGAGCCAAGCGGAAGTATAGAAGCACTTCCATATACCCTGAAAGTGAGATGGGATAAAACGAAGCAAGGAAGGGATTACTTCACTATCCTTGAAGGTGATCACAAGGACAAGAAAGCAAGTGCGACGCGACGACCGGATGGGAAGTCTTACCTAAAAGTGGGTCCAAGATATAAACCACAGATAAAACTCATCTACTACAAACACAGTCAAATTTTGAAAATTGAAGGAAGGAGTGAAGAATATCGCGCAGTAATGGAAAGCCCGCTTTCAAACGGCACCTATGTAATTGAGTTACCTGATTTCCCACACTTGCCAGATAATCCATATAGAAACAGAGCAAAGCGTGCAAAGACATGGTTTCGTATTCGCGTAGGAGGTGCAAGATACCTTCACACAGGTAGCGTTTCGGCAGGCTGTCTTACTGTAACTGATGTAGAGAAATGGGATAGTTTGTATGATGCAATAATATGGTGCAGAAAGATAGGTGATAACGATGCGCATGGCATTTTGGAGATTAAGGACTAAAGCACAAGATGTTATAATTTGGGCGATTATTTTTGTCTCTCTGGCAATCCTCCTCTTTGCGTCGTATCTAAAGGCGTCCAAACCTCAAAGCGTTACAGAATTTGGCTCAATGAAAGTTGGCGGTTTCCTACCTTCATTTGTTGGTGTTTCCGAATCTGGCAAAAAGATAGGATCAACTTACCCAAAGGGTGGCAAGTTTTACATCCATGTAGTTGATGAGCAGTTGCCAACTTCTTGTTTAGACTTGGAATGTGGCGAACAATCAAGAATAGTCGTGAACAAAGGAGGGCATCTGATTGGCGGTTCAGACTTTAAATATGCAAAAATATTTGGCATCAAAATAGTCAAGAACTCAACATTGATCAACAGGATATTGCATCACCTCAAGCCTTTTGCAGAAAAGTTTGGATGGAAAATCCAAGTTTTTTGGTGGAGACCTGAAACATCGCTTGTTGTTGTTGCAGATGGTAAAGGGCGAATCATTCATATCTACAAGAATGGAGGAATCAAAGATGTGCCTCGTATCGTAAGGAATTTGAAATTAGATTTCCATTAGCCTCAATGTCCAGAACATGTTGCTTGCTTCCTCTAATGCTTGGCGAGGTGCTTAGACAGAATCATAATTAGAGTGAAGAGTAGGTAAACGGGCAGTTCTAAGGCTAAGTTGTGTGGCTCATGGATACAATGACGGACTGGAAGCGAACCCAAATGGAGAAGTTCATGGAGTTATCATACCAGTTCCAGTGAGCGTGATGGAAAAGGCAGGGACATACAGGTTTGTTCTGCACTTTTACGACGATTATGCCGATAGTTATAAAAATCATCAAGTCAAAGCAGCATTGGAAACAAATGGTATCCCTGCTCCTTTACAATTCACCGTTTTCACAGACCCAGAAGGAGACAGCCAAACAGGTCATCCTGGTCATACTGCAGGGGCAAGAGGCACTATGAAATTTTATGTGGTTCTTAAAGCCCAATTGTTTTGGTCGGGCTCAGCACCACCCCCCTTCAGCACAGTCAGGTTTTTGTTGATACGGAGCGCAACAGGCGAAAGAGGAAGAAAAACAGGTTTTTTGGTCACTGACCCTAAAGACCCTGACGGACCAAAGCCTTTTGGGAACGGACGAATTTGGACTTATCGGACGGAACATAAGGTGGTGAATGGAGTGACTTATACACATTGGATTGTTACTGAGAAGAAGGGTAAATGGACTATTTTGATTTCGCCTCCTCATCATTCCAATGAGGTCAAATTCAAGATAAACAAGCGTCAACAAATCGTCATCTTAGCGGAAAGCCGGGTTGGAGCGCCCGAATCTGAAGTTGGCGGTTTATGTTGGACGCTCGCATCCAGAGTCTATACTCAACTCGGTTTCCCTTTACCTGCATCAAGTGGCCAGTATAAACTTACAATCCCTGATAATACACGCATGAACGGTTGCTTGATTTTCTATACCTATCAATCTCCTGATAACCTTGCTCATGTTGCTATTCAAGTCGACCTTGGTTTCGTCGTAGATATTAATTGCCTCCACATAGAAAACAAAGATATTCATCCAGACCCCTTTGTTGTGCGGAGGCATGTATTCCCAAGAGGATACCTGACTAGTGAGAGGAGGTCTCCGCCAGAACTCATTTTCTTGGATGGTGAGTAAATATGCCGTCAAAAAAGAAAATCTTGATATTCGCTGCCCTGTTAGGGTTAGTAGGTCTAATTGCCAAATATGCTTGCAGTCCTGTTTACTCAGTTAATCCCTTTTTTGTGCTCTCTCTTAATGATCCTGCAACGCCTATTAATGAATTATTTAGGATGCACTATGCCTTGAGTTCCTATGTTGTGCTCACTCCTGTGGCTTTGAATGCTAAAGGGCACCTTTATATCGTTGGGAAGAAAGATGATAAGGTAAAAGTGATAATGTTGAACTCGCAAGGTAAGATAGAACGGATCATTACTCCACGCTTAAAAGATGGTCGCTTTCTAAAAAATTGCTATCACATCTCTGTTTCCCCTTGTGGTGAACATATCTGGACATTTGAGGAAGGCGAAGCAAATGCCTTTTTTGATCGGATTATGGTTCATGACCTTAACGGAAAGGCAAAAGCAGATTGGTTGGTGGGCAGCCATGCTACCAACCATTGGCGCATTTATGCTTATGACAAAAACAGTGCTTATGTAGTAATTGGGAATGGTGGACTCAATTGTTTGCACTTCATTGTGGGGCGAAGGCACACAAAAGAGTTTAGGATGCCTATTATTTTGTCCCCTGTCTTTTTTCACAAAGGTAAATTTTGGCAGATTGTTGATTTTAACGATTTTCAAAAATTTTTCCAATTGAAATTCAAAAAACAAAATAAACAAAATGAGAATGAGTCCTTAAAATTCCATCTTAGAGTCATCAGTTGGTCACCTGAAGAAGGTATTCGGCTGGTCAGGAAGTTTGCTATAAAATTTCCTGTAAAATTGACTATTGGATGGATTAGGTGGATTGATGAGCAAGGCAACTTATATGTGTCCCGACCCTTATCGCTGAAGAGTTACCTTCTGGAATTTGTTTCTAAAATCAAGTTGTTGGAAAAACTAATTCAAGCATTAGGCATCTTTCAAGCTTTAGACAGGGTAGTTGAGGTTCTTTTCATTATTTCGCCAAGGGGCGAGATATTAGATAGCATCGTTTTAGATAATATTGTTCAACCAGCAAAAGGAGAAAGAATAGAGATTGGGCAACTGATTAAAGCCGATGAAACAGGAATTTATTTGGAAGTGGAGAAAATTGATGAGCCGAGGGAATATCGGATAGTTAGGATTGTAAAAAAGCCGAGATGGAAGGTCTGGTGGGAAAGGTTAAAGAAGAGATGAACTCATAAAATGAAAAGGACAAAAGTTGTGAGGGTTGACCTGATTTTGAGATGGTAAGAGCATAGTTACATGTTAAGTTTTGTGGTTCACGAATGGAACGATGGGCTGATAGCGAACCCAAACGGAGAAGTTCATGGAGTTATCATACCAGTTCCAGTGAGCGTGATGGAAAAGGCAGGGACATACAGGTTCGTTCTGCACTTTTATGACGATTATGCTGACAGTTACAAGAACCATCAAGTTAAGGCAGCGTTGGAGGTGAACGCGCCGCGTCAACAGAGGCGTGGGTTAGTGTTGTTGATAGATACAGCGGTTCCCACTGGCACTGGTGAAGATGAAATTTCGGAAGCAGATTTAAGGCAAGTTTTAGCAATAGTTGAAAATGTATTTGACTTTCGTCTTGGAATTCCAACCGCTTGGGGAATTTGGGATTTAATTGATCCGTTAGTTGCAATAGATGCATATCAACTTACACCCCAGCAAAAAGCATGGATGCGAGATTGGGCTCAAAAACAGGGTGTTGTGCCTTTTGTTGTGACCATTGGTAAAATAGAGGCATATTGGCGTGATTATGCTCAATCATATCTGCTATCGGGGTCAGGGACAGTAGATTCTCCTTTAAATAGAAAAAGTTTGCGAAAAATTACAGGATGAAGAATGGACAAAAGAACAGGCTATATGGGCATTAGCGAATAGTATTATCTACGAGCTGACCCATCTCATGGGGCAAGGGTAGACCATGAAGCCACAAATCCCTGTTGTGTGGCGGAATGGGCATTTGTTCGTCACTTTTTAGGACCTATTAATAATCCGTCTAGAAACCCACAAGAGCAAACAGTATACTTACCATGGCATGATTTGAGGAATGAAGTTAATAAAATCCTATCGTTCATGAAATGGCTGACATGGTAACGAGGTGATGGATATGAAGTATAATGGACATTTCACGAAATTTGCTTGTTGTCTTACTCTGTTTATGCTTTCATTTATGTGGATGGTTCAAATTTCAACGAGTCAACCACCTAAGGCTCGTCGGTTGAAGTTCAGCCCATCCTTGAAAGGGACAGAAATATTGCTTGAAGCAGATCTACCAAAGTCGCAACAAAGACGGCGAGGGATTTGGGCACTGGATCCGAAGACGGGTAAGGTTCGTTTTCTTATCCCTAATGGCACCCGCCCTATCTGGAGTCCTAAACGAAACTACTTTGCTTATCAGGAATACAATTTTATCAAGGTCATAGATAGGAAAGGGGAAGTTGAGGCTATCCTTTTTCCTGCCATAGAAGATGGGCAGTTAGTAGGATGGGGACATAATGAGCAGTGGGTTCTCTATATGGAACCTATGTTTCAACGAACTGAGGAAGAACCTTTTGAAAATTTTGTTTATCTCCAAACAATTCACTTTGCCCATTTCAACCCTAAAGAACCTTCCTTAGCAAACAGAGGCATATTGAATGTTTCGGAAGTGTTTCCTTTACACCATGTTGGAAATGTTTCTATCTCTTCCAACGGTAAATATATTGCTTTTGAGGTATTTAAGTATGTTCCCGGTATAGGTAAACTCAACAGCAAGATAGCCATGGCTGAGTTGGTGAAGGAAAATGGAGCTCTCCTTGTGAAAAACATCCGTAGGCTGACATCGTTACCGTTGGAACTGATGGAAATAAATCCCAAATGGTCGCCAAATAGCGAGCAAATCGCTTTTGAAATCGTTGACCCCCAAAAGGGCAACCGAATCGCTCATGTCATAAATTTGGATGGGACGGGGTTGAAGGGTTTGAGGTTATACCAAGAAGAGATATATCGGCGTGAAGGAAAGGAGAAACTTCTTCGGGTCGAAGAGGGATTGGTCACGGAAAGCTATATGAACCACGACCTGAGGATTCTCGATTGGCTGCCGGATAATCGGTTAGTCGTCGTGGAGTCAAAATTTAAGTTAACCCGACATGTTAGCCGACTAGATGACCGATTTACTAAGTATATGGGTGTCTGGATTGTGGATTTTGAACAAAGGCATCCCCCATTGTTTATATACAACTTTCATCTTTTTGCAGGCTTAGAGGAAGGCAAATTTTTGCTTTTATCACCTGACAAAAAACTATTGGTTGGAGGGGATGGAGTTGATGACTTCCTTTTATCTATCACCTTGCTTGATATACCCGAACCCCAAAACAAAGACGCAATGCAAATACTGCATTCGTATAAAGCCATCCTAAAACGCCCACCCCATCATGAACCCATTCCGTTATCTAACAACTTGGCAGTTTATTGGATGAATTGGTGATTTGTCATGAGATTATCTTTTTGTGGCTCATAGATACAATGATGGCTTGGTAGCGAACTCTGAAGGAGAAGTTCACAGAGTTATCATCTGAGCATTACGGAGAAGGCAGGGATATACAGGTTCGTTTTGCACTTTTACGACAACTATGCTGACAGTTACAAAAACCATCAAGTTAAAGCGGCTTTGGAAGTAAATGCATATGTTCAGTCAGTTTACGAAGTTTATCTTTGCATTTGTCCAGATAAAGTTCACTATCCTGATATAGGTCGCAATGATTGTTACTGTTACGCAAACAAGTTAAAGTGTGATGATTGTCCTGCTTTTAGAAATTATTGTCCAGCTCGGACTTCCACAGGAGCAAGGCATCCAAAATGTCAATGCACAGACTATCGTGACTGTCAACCAGGAAATTGTTCGTTATGTCATGCTATTCGCAGCAGATTGGGGAATGTTTATAACTCTCCAGGATATGTTCAAGCGAGGGGTTACGGACAAGTAGAGTTTTATGTCCGATTGATTGTGAGGAGAGTAATACCAGGTAGCTCATCACTAAACAATCTAACTATTCTACTTAAGCGTCCTAAACCTAAAACTGGCGGTGATATTGACGATGAGGAAACTGCTAAGCCATGGAAATTTGAGGGGAATATGCCAATATGTTGGTCAGCGGCATGGAATGTGACGAAAATGATGGGGAAATGGGAAATTTGGGTGACAGGGCAAGATGAGAGAAGTGCTTTTAAGTATTTTAAGATTGACAAAAGGGCACAAGTGGTCATCACAGCACTCAGTTGGGAAGGTGGACCACGAGACACGATGCTTTGCAACGATTTCGTAGGGCGTGTTTACAATCATGTAGGGATTAATGTGAATGGCAGTTCAGTAAGCGCAGTATGGAAGTCCACTAAAGAGTATTACGCTAAAGATAGTAATCTTGCAGTAGTTGTGTTCTACAGATCCCCTAGCCAAGGCACAAATACGGCTTGGGGAGACACAGATGAACAAGTTGACGCTGGCAATGCAGGGCATGTGGCTATTCGGGTTGGAGATGGGAAGGTAATTGATGCTCATTGCCTTTTAGACGAATACGACCAGAGCAAGGTGCATTGTCACATAGAGGATGTTCCGTCGGCTGAATGGCCAGGTAACATACCAGTAGTTGGAGACAAGAAGAAAGACCGCACTCCGCCAGAGTTGGTCGCCCTAGACGACGAAAATAAAGACGAATAAAATGGAAGTGACAGGGGATGAGCAAAAGTCAATGTCTACGATGCGGACTTTTGCTCCTTGGTCTTATTGGAACATTCGTTATAGGGTTTTGGCTTTGGTATCTCAGCCGACCTTACACTCATGTTACCACCTTCCTTCAAATACCCTTTGGTGAGGGGAAGAACCAAATTTCAAAATTCGCTATCATTGATTTACCTCTCCCAGCCCGCTCAATTACTGTGACTGGCTTTTTGTCATTTGACGAAAAATTAAATGTTTGTCTTAGCGATAATCGGAGAAAGAAAGGTGAACGCTTTTTGTTCTTTGATAGCAAAGGTCGTTTGAAACACTATTGGCTGCGTGAAGATAAAAGAGGAACTTATAGTGTTTGTATTGCTCTCACCCTTGATGGTTCTATTTGGGCTTCAGGCGTTGAGTATGCCACTTACTCGTCTTGCGTGCGTAAGTATGATAAAAGAGGACGGGTAATGCTTCAGTTTGGAGAGCTGAGTGAAAATCAGGCAGAGCCAGTTACTCCAGAATTAAAGCATTTGCTCACAAAGCGCTATCATCATCTTTGGGGATCGGCTTATCGCTTTGGAGATGCTAAAATTCAAGGTCTATGGGTAGACCGAAAGGGCAGGGTATATGTGTTGACTGAATATCCTTCTCTGCATGTCTTTTGCAGTGATGGTAAGCCTTTAGTGGTCTTTGACGCTGACACCAGTGATAAAATGACTTTCCAGGGAGATTTAGGGAATTTAGAAGGTGGGACGCCCAGTTTCGTGGACTGGGAAGGGAGAATTTATACTGTGAGAATTAAAGTTGAAAGGCAAAGGAGCATGATAGGAAAGATTTTTTATTTCATGAAGCATTGGGTGAAGGGCTGGGAATGGGAGAAGGAGGTGACGAGGTATTGGGTGGAAGTATGGGAATGGGAGAAGGAAGTGAAAAAGGTCTTTTCTATTGAAGTGCCAGAAGTTGGATGCGTGGTGGGCGTAGATGGGCAAGATGCCATTTATTTTAGTAGTTTTGGCAACAAGCGTGTTTATCAGATTAACCGATTTGGAAGAGTGAGTAAGATTTTTGAGCCACATAGGTGGTATCAAAATCTGCTGAGAAAAGAATGGGAGATTCTCTTCTCCCAAGACCCAAAGCTTAAAGAGAAGATAGAACGGAAATGGCAGGCTTGGGAAGCAGAGAGGAAGCAAAGAATCTTGGAGAATCCAAGCCTAAAGAGAGAACTGCGAAGTTATCGTGACATATACGAGTATGCGATGATGTCATATGGCGGAGGACCGCGAGTTGGTCATATTGCTCATGTAGATAGAGAAGGAAACCTTTACCTTACCTTAGTGACTGCAAGGCATTTTAGGATAGATAAGGTTGAAAGTTCATCAAGGTGGGAGCGATGGCAGCGCAAACTATTCGGTCATTAAACCTGAATTCAGCACATTGCTTTCGTCTGTCTGCGCAACTTTAAGGATGCCTGGAGGATTTAGCTTACGGTTTGGTTTTTAGAGCGCCACAAACGAGCGAAGCGTTATAGCCACGATGATGGCGGGACGCCTGAAGATGAGAGTGATGACAGTCATCTTTACTATTTGCGATGGTATGCTTTGTATAGCGGAAGGGATGCGACTTGGGTAGAGATATGGCTTTATGACCCTGATTTTGTAAGGGTAGGCTTATGGTCAGTTCCGATGCTAAGTTGTGTGGTTCATGGATATAATGATGGATTGGAAGCGAACCCAAACGGAGAAGTTCATGGAGTTATCATACCAGTTCCAGTGAGCGTTATGGAGAAGGCAGAGACATACAGGTTTGTTTTGCACTTTTACGACAACTATGCTGACAGTTACAAGAACCATCAAGTTAAAGCGGCTTTGGAGGTGAATGCTCCTGCCCAACCTTTTACTTTCGTTGTCTCTACTGATCCTAATGGCGATAGCCAACAAGGGCATCCTGGCTATGATGTAGGGGTGAGGAGAGATAAGAAGTTTTATGTCATTATCAAAGCCAAGATACGATGGTCAGGAAGACCACCATTTGAGACCATTAGGTTTTTGTTGAAGAGGGTTAAAATGGGACAAATTTGGCCGAAGATGGGATACTTGGTGACTGACCCTAACGATCCTGACGGACCAAAGGATGTAGGAGGTGGGATGAAGGAGTGGACTTTTCGGACACATAGGACATTAGCTGATAGGGGGGTGACAGACTGGGTTGTTACAACGATGAAAGGGCGATTTGAAATCAAGGTATCCCCACCTCATGAATCCAACACTGTTAAGTTTAAGATTGACAAAAGAGCTCATATTGTCATTGTGGCAAGAAGTTGGGTGGGGGCAACTTTAACGGAACTTGGGTCAAGTATGTGTAATAGGTTCGCATATAGAGTCTACAACCATGTGGGAATTTCTTTACCTGAGGGGTTACAGGATCAGTATAACGCTACAGTGCTTGATGAAGGGCAAGGATGTTTGATTTTTTACACTAAGAGTGCATTTCCCAATGCCTCTCATGTTGGCATCCAAGTCGGACTGAACATTATAGACATTGATTGCGCTTTAGCGCATCAATCTTCAGAAGGAGTTTTAGACGTGCTTGAACACCCTCAATCGGCATTCAGGATACCAAGTGATGAACACTACAAGGATAGTAAAAAGAAAGCCCCACAGGAACTGAAAGACTTGGACGGTGAATAAGGAATGTGGAAGAGAGGGTTTATCTTTGTTGTTATTCTGACATTTGTGGGTTTTGTTGTTTACGCCTGCTCTCTCGTCCCCGCATCTGAACTCTTTTTTTGCATACCCCTCACTGCTCCTGAAGCACCAGTTAGTGCGCTTCGCGGCGGGCATTATCCACTTCGGAACATTCATGTTCGCACACCTGTCACGGTTGATGCAAAGGGAAGGATTTATATTGTGGGGAGCAAAGACGGCAAGGTGCAAGTAGTGGTGGTGAATAAGCTTGGCAGGATAGAACGAGTTATCACTCCCCACTGGAGGGACAGTCGGTTCTTGCAATGGAGTTTCCACATTTCAGTCTCTCCTTCAGGTAACCGTATCTGGACAATTGAATGGGATAAGGATATTTCAGCGAAAAAGATTGTTCATCGTGTTAGTGTTCATGACCGTGAGGGAAAACCGGAGGGAGAATGGCTGATTAGTGGCTATGGGACTTCCGAATTGCTCCTTAACGCTTGTTCTGAACACGGCGCTTATGTGATCGCATCAGATGTCGTTTGCTTTTATTTTGAGATAGAACAAAAGAAACCCCAGGAATTCGAAATACCAGAGAGCTTTCGTCCCATTTACCCAATATTCTTCCATGATGGTAAATATTGGGGCATGAATAAGTTTGATCAGTTAACCCAACAAATCGGTGAACCGGAGTCTAAGAAACGAATAGCAAAGCCAGAAGGTAGGAGAAACTTATTTGGCATTGTTACATGGTCACCACAAGAGGGGGTCCAATTGATCTCGGCAGTCGGATTCCCAGCAAGAATGAACATTCAGTGGATTGATGAACAGGGGAACTTCTATGACTATCGTTGGGGACATTATTCCGTCCATCTTCCAAGTTTTTTGACCAGAATCCCTATTTTGATTAAGATGCTCAAAGCCTTTGGCATCTATGAGAAAGTTTTAAAGCCGATCTCTCCACAAATATTGATTTTTTCGCCCAAAGGTAAACTCTTGGATGTTGTCCCTCTTTCCGTGTAATCCGACCAAAGAAAGGTGAGAAACTGGAATATGGTCAATTGGTCAAAGTAGATGAGACAGGAATTTATTTGGAAGTGTTAAGTGTTAATGGTGTCAAGCCAAAAGAATATCGTATAGTCAGGATTGTGAAGAAGCCGAGATGGAAAGTTTGGTGGGAGAGGTTAAAGAGATAAGACTACATAGCGGAGGGGATGCAAGTTGGGGAGAGATATGGCTTTATGACCCTGATTTTGAGAGAGTAGGCTCATGGGCAGTTCCGATGCTAAGTTGTGTGGTTCATGGATGGAACGATGGATTGGAAGCGAACCCAAGCGGAGAAGTTCATGGAGTTATCATACCAGTTCCAGTGAGCGTTATGGAAAAGGCAGGGACATACAGGTTTGTTCTGCACTTTTACGACAACTATGCTGACAGTTACAAAAACCATCAAGTTAAAGCGGCTTTGGAAGTAAATGCATATGTTCAATCAGTTTATGAAGTTTATCCTTGTATTTGTCCAGATAAAGTTCACTATCCTGATGTAGGTCACAATGATTGTTACTGTTACGCAAATAAGTTAAAGTGTGATGATTGCCCTGCTTTTAGAAATTATTGTCCAGCTCGGACTTCCACGGGAGCAGGGCATCCAAAATGTCAATGCAAAAACTATCGTGCCTGTCAACCAAGAGATTGTTCGTTATGTCATGCTATTCGCAGCAGATTGGGGAATGTTTATAACTCTCCAGGATATGTTCAAGCAAGGGGTTATGGACAAGTGGAGTTTTATGTTCGACTGATTGTGAGGAGAGTATTACCGGGTAGCTCATCACAAAACAATCTAACTATTTTACTTAAGCTTCCTAAACCTAAAACTGGCGGTGATATTGACGATAAGGAAACTGCTAAGCCATGGAAATTTGAGGGGAATATGCCAATATGTTGGTCAGCAGCATGGAATGTGACGAAAATGTTAGAGGAGATGGGAAATGTGGGTAGCAGGGCAAAAGGATATGTTTAAAGACTATAAAATTGATAAAAGGGCACAAATTTTGATTACTGCATATACATGGATTAATGCTGATAGGAATGTTCATGGAGCATATCCTTGTAATAGACTCACCTACTCTGTATACAACTGCGTCGGACTTTCTTTGCCTTATGAACTGGAGAGGTATCCAGGTGCACCTCCTAATCATCCGCCAAATCAGTTTGACTCTACAGTAGCTGATACAAAAGATGGAAGTTTGCTTTTCTACACTATGAGTAACTTCCCTGATTGTGCTCATGTAGGAATTAAAGATGGTCAAGATATCATAGATATCAACTGTGCTTTAGGACATACTAACAGAAGTGGTCTCCCGATCGTTAAGAAACACTCTCAATCAGCCTTTAGGATAGGACCAGTTCCGCCCAATCACTATACCGGTGTGAGTGATCCGAAAACCTTAGAGGATTTAAAGGCTTTGGACTCGGAGTGATTAAAATGACACGAAAGTGGAGAATGTTTTTGGCTTTATTATTGGCTTTCACAGCGGTAGGCATTACTTATCGCTCATTAAATCCTACCTACACTGGCGAGGTTTTCTTTACCCTTT
>JANXCD010000038.1 GCA_025060305.1 Armatimonadota bacterium
AGCGGATTATCTCGCAAAATGACTTTCATCGCTCCAACAAAATCGCCTGCCTTTATCCGTTCAAGGTAGCCAGGGACATCTTGATGGAAGGGACAAGCCTCAACGCAAAAAGGTCTTCGGCAGAAAATGCACCTTGAAGCCTCCAAGATAGCCTCCTCGGGAGTGTAACCCAAGTTAACTTCACGAAAATCCTTTCGTCGCTCTTGTGGCGGAACTTCCCTAACAGGCAATCTTTGCCAAATAGTTCTTTCCATTTCGGTTCACCCCTTCAGAAATTTTCGGCGTCCGCATGGACGATGTTGTCAGGGGTTAACCTGACTGTTTGGAAGCCTATTTTCGCTCAAGCCAGTGGGGGTTGAAGCATCTTCTTTAGATGCTCACAAATTTTATAGAAATTCGGGGCTAATACTTGATAGGTTTTCAAAGAGGGCATATCTTGGGACGAAGGCGACTTCAACAGAAGCGACTGGACCGTTTCGGTTTTTGGCGATGATAACTTCAGTGATGAAGAATTCAGGCTTGCGTTCGTCAACAAGACCTTCAATTTGAGGTTCTAAAGTTGTTGGTTTCTTCTTGCGTTCATAGTAGTCTTCACGATAGAGGAAACAAACCACATCAGCCTCTGCTTCAATCGCACCGCTATCTCTCAGATCGGCTAAGACGGGGCGCTTGTTTTCTCTGTGCTCTACTGAACGAGAAAGTTGGGACAAAACTACGACAGGAATATTAAGTTCACGGGCGAGACTTTTGAGTGACCTAACAATTTCCGTTACTTCTTGGACACGGTTCTCCATCCTTCTTGGTGGTCTTATGAGTTGAAGGTAGTCAATGAAAATGCAGTCTAAGCCTTCGCTGGATTTTAACCTTCTCGCTTTTGCACGAATCTCAAAGGGAGACAAATCAGGTGTATCGTCAATGTAAAGTGGTGCGTTGTAGAGGCTGTGAGCAGCCTCAGTGAACCTGACAAAATCTTGGTCTCTCAGGTAACCTGTCCTTAGCCTATGCAAATTGACCCTTGCCCTCGCACACAGTAGCCTTTGCACCAGTTGCTGCTTGCTCATTTCAAGGCTAAAAATTGCCACTGGTGTTCTTAAATCGGTTGCCATGTTCATTGCCATTGAAAGTGCAAAAGAGGTTTTGCCCATAGATGGGCGACCAGCGAGGATGATGAGGTCAGAAGGGTGCAAGCCACCCAAAACTTCGTCAAGTTCGTTGAAGCCCGTTGGAATGCCCAACAAAGCACCCGGCTGGCGAGTGCGTTGCGCCAAAAAATCGTAAGTTTGACGGATAAGTTCAGTAAGAGGTTGAAATTGAGCGCCAACTCGCCTTTGCCCAACACGGAAAAGTGCTTCTTCCGCTCGGTCAATTAAACTTTCAAGGTCACCATCGTGGTGATATGCCCAGTTGACAATTTGGTGCGAAACTTGAATGAGTTGGCGAAGGATAGCCTTCTCTTCAACGATTCGGCAGTAATCTTCAATGTTGGCAGCCGTCGGCACAACATCCATCAACTTTACCAAGTAAGACTGACCACCGCACTCTTCCAATTTGCCCTTCCGCTTAAGTTCCTCAGCGACAGTGAGAGTGTCAATAGATTCGCCTCGGTTAAGAAGTGTCAAAATGGCTTCAAAGATGTGCCTGTGAGGTTCGTAATAGAAATCTTCAATTCGCAAAATTTCAATAGCCGTAGTTACAGCATCTCGGTCAAGGAGCATTGATCCCAAGACCGCTTGCTCAGCCTGAATGCTTTGTGGCGTTGGATAGGACATCGGAAATGGAGATGGCAACCGTGCAGCCTCCATTTACCCTGCCTCCTTTCCCCCGCTGATTATGATTGGGCAGCAACTATATTAACCTTCAAGTTGGCACGAACTTGGCGATGAATTCTAACGGGGATGGTGTGGATGCCTAAACTTCGCAAAGGTTCTTCCAGAAGGATTTGGTCTCTGTCAAGTTCAATACCTTGCTGCTCTTTCAATTTCTTGACAATCTCTTGGGCTGAAACGGCATGGTAAAGTCGTCCACCTTCACCTGCTGGGACATCAATTTCAACCACGATGTTTGCCAATTTCTGAGCGACAGATTGAGCCTTTTCAATTTCCCTTTGTTCCCTTAATTTCTCTTGTTGCTTCCGCTTGTCAATTTCAGCCAAAAGGGATGGTGTCGCTGGCTGTGCCAAACCTTTTGGAATCAGGTAATTTCTTGCATATCCTTCAGCGACTTCAACGACTTGAAATTTCGTTCCCAGTTTAGGGACATCCTTCATGAGCACAACTTTCACTGAACTTCACCTCCGCCCAAATTCCAAGCCGAGACCGAAAGTCGGTTTTCGTCCCAAGTCTTCAAAGCCAAGTCTCAAAAAGGTTGAAGGTGAAAGTTGAAACCTCAACCAAGAATTGACTTGCCATCTTTCGGGGTTAAAAGCCTCAACATCAAACACCAATCTATCATTCTCCCATACCGTGCCGACACCAAGTTTAGAACGGAAAGCGCCAAAACGCCATAGGATTTTTGAGCCAATTTTGCCCTGAATTTGCAAATTTAGGCGAGTCCCCTCTTTACCAGTGTAAGTGCCTGCCAAGAGTCTCATTGGACTTGTCTCCATTTTCAAGGATGTCCAAATCTCGCCTTTCGTCTCATCAAAACTGGGAACAAACCAAATTGATGAACCTGCTTGAGTTTTCAAGTCTGTTACCACTTCTAACCTTTGCAAAATTTTTTGACCTCTTTCCGCTGTTTGTCGGACAGAAGAAACTGTCGGTCCTATCTCCCTTAAACCTTCTTTCAAACTCGCTTTCGTTCCTTCATCAGTTAGCAGTTCTCGGACGCTTGCTGTCGCTTCCTTCAAGTTCTCAGAAGTTACTTTCAAGTTTTCGCCTACTTGCTTTAGGTTTTCCTTTAGCCCACCTTCAGTCATGAGCCACTTGAAGGCATCAAGGGTTTCGTCCAAATCTTGTGTAATTCCGCCCAAATGTTCGGCTACCTTTTCAAGGTCATCTTGAGTGCTTTCAATGAACTCACGCAACCGCTTTAGCGATGCTTCCAATTCGGCAAAAACATCGTGCCCTTTTCCTGTCAACTCAGCCAAATTTCGGGCTGTCGTTTTCAAAGCCATTTTGACTTCTGGGTCGCCAATGACCTCCTGAACCGATGCTATGGTTTCTCTCGCTTCAGCGAGAACTCTTTTCAGTTCGCCACCAATTCCTTCTTCGGAAAGCAATTTTTTCAACTCATCGCTGCTTTCACGAAGGTTTTCAACGAGCAATTTCAAATTCCTTTGCGTCTCTTCATCGCCGAGAACTTGCCTTATGGAACTTAGCGCTAATTCAGCCTCATGAAGGGTTCGTGTGATTCCGCTTTTGATTTTTGGGTCGGACAAGATTGCGGATATTTGGCGAGTTGAAATTTCAACATTACGAATGATTTCATCAAGCCTTTTGTCAGCAATGATAGCGTTCAGCCTTTCGCTCGCCTTCCTCAAGTTTGCAATGGCAATTCCAACATCACTTGCTCTTATGCTCTCAAGAATTGCTCTCAAGGATTTAGCGGATGCTGCAAGGTCAGCGATTGTCCTTTCCAAATTCTGCTGAAACTCAGGGTTACCAAAGATTTCATTCAAACTGGTAGCCAAATTCCTTGCTTGTGGCACTAACTCTTCCCAAGAAATCGGGTCAACTCCTCTGACAATATCGCCCTTTGCTATTGACTTTCCTGTTTTGTGATTAAGGATGTCAACATAAGGCTGTCCGATAAGCGTTCCGAAGCGAATAGTTATTTCTGAAGCAGGTGGGTAGTAAATAGGCACATCCTTTTCAAGTCTTATGAAGACTTGGACAGTGTTAGGTGGTTTGAATTCTATCTTTTCAACCGTTCCGACCCTCATGCCTTGAACCATGACTTCCGAACCAGGCTCAAGCCCTGTCACTTTCTTGAACTCAACTATGAACCAATGTCCACTTCGCCATTGAAAAAAAGAGCGAAGCCAAATTGCACCAACAACAAGGACAGACAAACCAGCCAAGACTAAAAGACCTGACCAGAAAGCACTTTCGGGGCGAGTTTTCATTTTTTAGGACACCCCCTATCAAAGTCGGTCTATAAACTCAGTCAAAGGACCGAAAGCCTCGCCCTGAACAAATTGCTGCACCACTGGATTAGAAAGTCTAACGAATTCTTCAGGCGGGGCTTCAGCAATTATCTTGCCATTATGAAGCATTGCTATCCTATCGGCAAACTTTATGGCACTTGCAAGGTCATGAGTGACGACAACTTCAGTAACGCCGAATTGGTCTCGCATTTGTTTGATTAGTTCGTCAATTATGCCACTCATTACTGGGTCAAGTCCGCTTGTAGGCTCGTCGTAAAGAATCAACTCAGGCTGAGCAGCCAATGCCCTTGCTATTGCCACTCGCTTTTTCATTCCGCCAGAAAGTTGTTCTGGGAACAAATTTTCCGTCCCTTCCATTCCAACAGCATCAAGAATTTTCCTAACACGCTCCATAATCTCGTTTTCCGTTAATCCGCTATCACGAATTTTCAGTGGGAAAGCCACATTTTCTGCGACCGTCATCCAATCAAAGAGTGCACCACCTTGAAACACGAAACCCATTCGTTGGCGAATTTGGTTCAGTTCTTCTTCTGAGCATTCGCTTAAGTTGCAGCCAAATACTTGGACAGTGCCTCTTTGAAAAGGCACAAGTCCAGCGATAACTTTCAACAATGTGCTTTTACCTATTCCAGAAATGCCGACAACCGCTAAAATTTCGCCCTTGCGGACGAAAAGTTCAATTCCGTTGAGCACAACTTTGTTTCCCAACTGACAAAAAACATCTGCCATCAAAATTACAGTTTCTTCTTTTTGATTGTCCATCGGCATCTTTCTCTCACCAATTGCTACTGAAATTTTGTCTTCACTTCTGCTGCAAATTTTGTTTCATGTTCTTTGCTAAACTACATTGCCGACGACACTGTTGCTGCAAAGTTCATAGAAATTGGGCAATTGGCATCTCTGTTTTTTGAGTGAGCAGATGATAACACTACTCTTCGCCTTCCAAACGGCTCAAAGACATTTGCGCTGCTTCTCTAACTTTCGGGTCTTCATCCTTGAGCAAAGCAGATAACTTCTCTTGCGCTTCTTTTACTTTCAACGCTCCCAAAATCAAAGCCGCTTCTGCCCGCAATTTGCTATCGCTGCTGTCAAGATATTGAAGCAAGATGGGGACCGCTCGCTTGCCCAATGTGTAAATTGATAACCTTGCCCTCAGCCTGATTTCAGGCTCATCGTGCGATAGAAAACTTACCAATTCACGGAGGGCTCTTTCGTCGCCACTGCGAGCCAAAAGTTGTAAAGTTGCAATGCGCTGTGTTAAATCTTCGTTGCTCATTTGTTCTCTCAAAATTTCAATTGCAAAGCGGTCATTAAAGGCAACAAGAGCACGAGCAGCAGCCAAACGAGTTTCACGCCTTTCAGACTTGATCATCTCTTGCAAGATTTTTCTGCCTTCCTCGCCATATCTTGCTAAAACCATTGCTGCTGAAGTTGCAGTTGATGTTTCTCCTTTACGCACCAGTTCAGCCAGAATAGGCATCACTTCTTTAACGCCATAGTTGCTAAGGGTAAGGGCTGCATCACAGCGAATTTGCTCATCGGGATCGGTCTTAGCAATCTGAAGCAAAAGCCTTAAAGCCCTTGTTGTTTTGATAGCACTCAAAGCCTCAATGGCAGCCATTCGGTCATTTTTATTTTGAGAATGCGAAATTCGTTCAAGTGACGCCAACATTTTGTCTTTGTGAAGCGAAATTCCAGCAAGGGCGATACTTTTCTCTCGCCAGTCACCAAATCTTAGCACTTTCACGAGGAGAGCAAAAACTTTCGGGTGTGAAACTCCAGCCATTGCTGTCAACATCGCTGCCTTCCTTTCGGGTTTTTCTTCCCTTTCATATGCCTTCATAACTTCAAGAAGCCCTTTGTTGCCTTTAGCCACCAACGCTATTGCTGCATTTCTGACAACTTCTGGCTCTGGGTCTTTAAGCGCTTCCAAGAGGGCTTTCCAATCGTTGCTTGAATGCGAAGTTGCTAAGGCTAAAGCGCCTTGCGCCCTTAAAGGTGCATAGGGGTGGGAAAGCAATTTTCGCCCTTCTTTGTTTCTAAGTTCACCAAGTTTCAAAAGAGCGGAACTGGCAAGGTAAGCAATCTCGGGTCTATCCTTTAGACCTTTTTGCAATTCTGGGACAATCGCTTTTGATGGCGAATTAGACCAAATGCTGAAAACCAAAGTTCTAACAGTCAAATCTTGTGAATTTGACAAAGGTTTCAATTTTTCTGCCTCTGAAGGTGAAGGTGGAAACTTAAACAATAACAACAAAGCCCCTTTGCGCAAATCTTGATCTTTGCTCAATGCCCAACTGACAAGATTTGATCGGAAGGAATAGTTTGGTGGTTCAAGACCATCAAGAACTGGCTGCCAAATTTTAGGTTTTCTTGCAAGCCTTTTGCAAAACTCTTCCCAAAGGGAAGTTGGCATCTTTTGCAAAACTCTTTTGAGCCTGTCTTTAGCCGTTGGGTCTTTCTGTTGCTCGTAAAGTTCAATCAAACTAAGCCAAATAGGTTCGCTGGCAATTTGCGGCAAAAGTTCAAGGGCAAGGCTTGCTTCTTGCGGTGAGCGGTTCAGTGCATTTACAAGAACCCTTTGCATTTCTTTTCCCCTTTCGCCAAGAAGCCACAAAGTTTTGATTGCAGTGTTACGAACTTGTTCGTCTGAGTCTTTATCTGCAAGCCCAAAAAGTTTTGAAATAACCCTTTGACGCTGCTCGGCAGTGAGCGATTTTTCCTTGGCAAATTTTTGCAACTCTAACAGCGCTGTTAATCGTTCTTTCGGCTCTTCACTTTTTTGGGCTTTGCCTATGGCTTGCTCTATTGGCGAGAAAAGTGGTAACTGACGGGGCAGCCAAAGGCTAAAGCCAAGCAAAAATAAGGCAAAAATAACCAAAAACCATGCCCATCTTTTCCTCAAGGGGTTCACCTCGTTCATAATAATTTCTTAACTTTGCCTTGAACCTTTCGTAAATCCATCGCTTCAAAAGGCGCTACTATTATAATGGTAGCGACGAAAACTTGTAATCCTGAAAAGGAGGTAAAAAGCCATGAATGTTTGCTGCGCCTCAGATGCATTGAAGAAAACCTTGGTCCTTCGTCGTGGTTTCACCCTCATTGAGTTGCTCGTGGTGATAGCAATAATCGCCATTCTGGCGGCGATTTTGTTCCCTGTGTTCAGCAGGGTTCGGGACAAGGCAAGGCAAGCAGTTTGCACAAGTAACATGAAGAACATCGGTTTGGCTTTCCAAATGTATGCTCAAGATTATGATGAGAAATTCCCTACCCCTGGCGGTCAACGCATGTTTGGTGATCCTGGCGCTCCTAATGTTTGTCGCTCTCCATTGAACGGATGGGTTCAATCAGCAGGTCCAGGCTTGGGTCAAGATGTGGCTGGCATTTGGCATTATGTTAGGATGAGAAGCAACAACCCAGGTTCAAATGTCTGGTCTTGCCCCAATGCTATCCCAGGTCAAGATGGCACTTTTTCTCCTGGTCAAAATTACATCATGAATGACTATGTTCGCGCAGCCCACCCAGGTCAGGCTTTTACTCGGACAGCATGTTCGGCAAATATCCCTGGCTACTTTGATGGAGCACATTTAGCCTCTTTTCAAGAGCCAGTTCGTGTGATTTTGATTTACGAGGGTGCACAGAGAACTAATGGCAGTGTGGCTCGCAATGGTAGTGTTTACTTTAGCCTTGGCGCAACCAGTGCTCATCCACCTATTCCCGTCAACAATCCAGCCATCTACCACTCAAGAGGTAGCAACTTCACTTTCTGTGATGGTCATGTTAAATGGCGACTGCCTAACACTACATGGACAAGCGCAACGAATCCAGCAGTCCGAACCTACAACCCAGATTATTGGGCAGTCCTGAATAACCCTCACTCAGAGGCTGGTCCGCCAGGTGCTGGTCAAGAAGACAACTGGAACCCACAAATTAGCGGAGTTGTTTACCCATAGTTTTCACAGGAAATTTATGGGGCGGACTATTGTCCGCCCCCTGAAAAACGATGCCAACATTACACCGCTGGATTTTTAGGGTCCGGCAATAGCAATAGCCATACGGTCAGGGCAAAGAATTTCAAAGGCAACCTCTTTAACCTTCTCAGCCGTTATCACTTCATAGAAACTTTTCGCTCTTTGAGGATAATCCAAGCCGAGTTTGTAAAGTTCACAGGAAACAAGCATTGCTGCTATCCCGCTCGTCGTCTCCATACTCAAGACTAATCTTCCGAGCAAGTAATTTTTAGCATCTTCAACTTCATCTGAGTTTGGTGGCTCAGTTCGTATTTTCTTCAACTCGGCGGTTACGCTATCAATTGCACGGTCTACATCTTGAGGGTTGACACCCATGCGGATAACGAAGGGACCTTCTCCTAAGCCTGCTTGAAGGGAAGCATTGACGGCGTAGGCTAAACCTTGATTATCCCGGATTTCGGTAAACAACCTGCCCCACGCTGAACCTAAGATGGTCGTCATAATGTTAGCAGCATAAAACCTTTTGTCTGTTCGCCTCAAACCTTTATGACCCATTGTTATCCAAGTCTGAAACTTGTCGGGCAGTTTTACCTCTTCTCGCCTTAATTTTTCTGGAAATGAAGCCTGTGGGATTTCATCTTCTTCGCTTTCATCTGTTGCTTCCCAATCAGAAAGGAATTTAGCAAAAGTGTCAATCAAATTTTGCGGTTCCAAGTCGCCAACAATAGCAAAAATTGCTCTTTTAGGGCTTAGGGCTTTCTGATATGCTCGCAAAATGTCACTGCGCATAAGATTAGAAATGCTTTCTGGTGTCCCGTCTGAAGGGAAATGAAAGGGATGGTTATTGGGATAGGAAAGCGATAGGAAAAGCCGATAGGAGACTTCTTCAGGGCGAGTAAGGGCTTCTTTCAAGGTGTTTAGAATTCGCAACTTTTGCTTTTCAACTTCATTTTCAGGAAAAGTTGGATGGCAAAGAATTTCAGCGAGCAAAGAGGCGCAATCTTCGTAATCTTGAGGTAAACAACTCAAGTAAACCGAAACACCTTCGTGACTGGCACTAAATCCCAATTCCGCTCCTCTTTTTTCAAGGTTGTCATCAATTTCTTGAGCGGTTTTTGTCTGTGTCCCTCTCCTCAAAGTCTGTGCCATTAAATTGACACTCCCGACTTTCTCTGGCTCTTCACGAAATGCTCCAACTCTTAAAAAACTGTAAAGGCTAACTAAGGGTGCATTTTTAACTCGTTGCGCTATCAAGATGCAACCATTAGACAAAACTGTGCGAATTGGTTCTTGCATTTTTCTTCAGTCCCCTTTCTTTTAGGTGGGAAAATAGTAAAAGTAGCGGTTTCATCCATATTGCTGCTCTCCTTCTTTGATGGATTCCCAAATTTCGTCCATTTCGGAAAGGCTCATTTCGGCAAGGTTTTTGCCTTGTCTCTTTGCTACTCCTTCAATGGCTTTGAAGCGCTTGACGAATTTTCGGACGGAATGCCTTAAAGCCATTTCAGCGTCAACGCCAGAAAGCCGGGCAACATTGACAGCAGCGAACAATAGGTCGCCAATTTCTTCTTCAAGCCTTTGTTTGTTTTTCCTGTCCCTTTCAAGGATAACTTCAACTTCTGCTGTTTCTTCTTTGAGTTTTTGAAGGGCTAAGATTGGGTCATCCCAATCAAAACCTACTTGTGCAGCACGCTTTTGAGCGTGGTGGGCAAGCATCAAAGATGGCAAAGACCAAGCAAGACCGTCCATGAGCGAACCGATTTGGCTTCTTTCGTTTCTTTTGATGTTCTCCCATTGAGCCAGTGCTTGTTCTGGTGTCTCAACTCTTTTCTCACCGAAAACATGAGGATGTCTATTAATCAGTTTCCTGACCAAATCCCTAACGACATCTGTTATATCAAACTGTTTCGCCTCGCTTGCCATTTGTGCATGGAAGATGACCTGAAGCAACAAATCTCCTAACTCTTCAAGCAACTTTCCTGAATTTTTTTCTTCAATTGCGCTTGCAACTTCGTATGCTTCTTCAATCGTGTTGCGCTTTATGCTTTCATGGTTTTGAGCCTTGTCCCAAGGACAGCCATTAGGTCCTCTTAGTGTAGCCATCACTTGCACTAACTGCTCAAACAATTCGCCAATGTTTTGAGACTTTGGAGGTAAGCCTTCTTGAGTTTTCTTGCCTCTTGTCCCTTTTCCCTTGCCCCTTTTATTGTGCGCCTTGCTCACGCTGTTCAAGCCTCCCTCCCTCTTGGCTTGGTGGCTTGGTCAAACTTGGGACTTCTGCTGGTGGCTGGAAAGTTGAAGGTCGTTCAAGGATTGTCCTTGTGCGAATTTCGTCCTCAAGGAATTTATATCTTGGGTCTCTAACTGAGATGGCAAATTCTTTCGCTAATTGCTGGAAGACGGTTTCAGGTGGCGGACCGAAGAGTTGGACATAGGCTAACTTGATTTGAGGTTTGATTTCTTCAAAGGGCAAGACAAAGGGTCTCTTACGCTCAAGGACTTTCACTAAGACCCAAAAATTGGTTTCCTTGATGAGGACAGGTCCGAAGAGTTTGTTCATAGGTGCATCACGAGCAAGCAAAGCCATAAGTGTTGGTGGCAAAGGGGGAGGCTGATGCGGGTCAATGAACAAAGGCAGCGTTATAGTAACTTCGCCTCGCGTGCTCCTCAATTGCGGGTTATCCTTGTAAAAGTCATAAGCGACTTGTCGGATGTCCTCACCTTTTTCAATCAAAGATTTGACTTTTTCTAAGGCTTTTCGGTCACGACTTTGGAAAAGAAAGCAGCGAACCATTGGAGGTTCACCTGTCGGAGGTTGAGCGAACATTGCCCAATTTTGCTTAAAGAATTGCTCAAGGGTTTTGTCGTCAACTTTCGTTTGCTTCTCTCTCAACCTTGCGAGTATCAGTTCGTGCTTAATGTCATCCATCAAACCTTCTTTGCTCATCCCTTGTCTCGCAAGGAAAGCGAGAAATTGGTTTTCGTCTTCAAAGCCGTTGAGCCTCATAAAGTTTTTGTATTCCCGCTCAACTTCCTTGTCGCTGACGAATTTTTGCTTTTCGTTGGCAAGCAACAAAAGTTGATGTTGGATAAGCCACCTTAATGTTCGTGCGCCATAGTATCGCTCCATCGCTTTTTGAAAATCGCCATGAGTTATTACTTCACCACCAACGACAGCGATGGGCTTTTTACCACCACAACCCGAAAGAGCAGCGACTAATGTAACGAGAGCGAAGAGGAAAAAGCAAAAGAATTTCATCTTAAAAGCGCACCTCCTTAATTCGGGTTTACTTTGCTTCTTTCGCTTTTGGCAATCTCAAGCTGCTTCACTTACTTCTTCTAACAGTTCGTCAGGGACATCAAAATTGGCACTAACGCTCTGGACATCATCGTGGTCTTCAAGGTCACGAAGCAAAGCCAGAAGCCTACGAGCCTCTTCACCTTCAACTCGCACAGTCGTTTTAGGCATGTTAATTACAGTTGCCAATTGATAGGGAATTCCATTTTGCTCAAAGGCATTTTTGATGGCTTGGAATTGTTTAGGCTCGCCGACAATCTCATAAGTTCCATCTTTCTTTTGAACATCATCAGCACCAGCATCAAGAGCACAAGCGATTACACTATCTTCGTCAACGACATTGGCGTCAACTATGACGAGTGCTTTCTTTTCAAAGACCCACGCTACACTTCCCGCTTCTGAAAGGCTACCGCCATGTTTTTGGAAAAGGCGTCTCAATTCAGAAGTCGTTCGGTTTCTGTTGTCCGTTAAGGCTTCAATCAATATAGCAACTCCGCCTGGACCATAACCTTCATAAACGACTTCTTCGTAATGTTCGCCTTCCAACTCACCTGTTCCCTTTTTTATTGCTCTCTCAATGTTGTCCATAGGCATACCGTGTTCCCTTGCTCTATCAATGGCAGCCCTAAGGCGAGGGTTGGCGTTAGGGTCACCACCACCTAATCTCGCTGCGATAGTGATTTCACGAGCCAATTTTCCGAACAATCGTCCACGAATTAAGTCTTGCCTCATCTTTCGGACACGAATGTTGTGCCATTTGGAGTGACCAGCCATTCTCTTTTCACCTCCTACCAAGACAAGTTTTCCTATCCTGACAAGACTTGAGCAAGTAAACCCTTCAGTTTGAGCATATCTTGCCTTAGAATGTCCTTCCACTTAGGTTGATGCAATGCTGCTGCCGGATGAAAAAGCGGGACAAAAACGATGCCACTTTTAGTATAGGCTTGTCCGTGAACTTGCGATATTGTCATTTTCAATTCTGGCAAAACTGCTTTCAGAGCGGCAGCACCAAGTAAACAAACTATTTTTGGACGAATGATAGCAATTTGTGCTTCAAGGTAAGGGCGACATGCCATTATTTCTTCATTGCTCGGTGTTCGGTTATTGGGTGGTCGGCATTTGACAATGTTGGTTATGAAAACTTCTTCCCGCTTCAAACCCGCTAAAACCAAAAGTTCATTTAGGAAGCGACCTGCAGGTCCGACAAAAGGGCGACCTTGAAGGTCTTCTTCTGAGCCCGGCGCTTCGCCGATAAACATGACTTTTGCCTTAGGATTGCCCTCACCAGGGACTGCATTAGTCCTCTCATTAGCCAAAGGACATTTAGTGCACACCAAAATTCGCTGATGCAACTCCTCAAGGACATTTAAGCGTTCGTCTTCCTTGACCATTTTGAACCTCCGAAGATTTTTCAGCGTAGCCTTAAAGTCGGTGCTTAGTTGCAATAGAACATCGGTCCATTCCGCAATTGAGTTAACTGACGCCGTTGAGGTTATAGCACAAAACTTCCGTCTTTTCTACCTCCAATGCAAATAGCATAGGGCATTTCAGCATGCGAAAAACTTTAGTTAGACGCAAAGAAGGAGCGATCTACGCTACGAAGTTTGTTGGTGCTCGGTTAGCCATGTCATTGGCTTTAGCCATCAGTCAATGATGAACAAACTGAGCGCCAAATTCATTCGGCGAAAATTTTCTTGGCAAAAAATTGGGGAGGTGAAAGGATGCAAATTTCATGGCGAGTGCAATTTTGGGAACCGATTTTAGTTTTGGTCTGGCGAGAACTGCGCATTCGCTACAAGCGGACAATTTTTGGCTTTCTGTGGTCACTTGCTCCGCCTGTCGCTCAGGCTTTCATATGGTTGGTCGTGGTTGAAAAGATTTTCCGTTACGATATACCCAACTATTCCGCCTATTTGCTTTGCAACGCTTTTGCTTGGCAGTTCATTCAAAACTCGCTTTTGGACGGTTGCTCGGTCATGTTGTTTCACATGCCTCTTATCAAAGCCTTTCCCATGCGCCGTGAGATTTTACCTGTTGCCTCTGTCACCAGCAACCTCATCCATTTTCTGCTTGCCCTTGTTGTCCTGTTCGTTTACTTGCAAGTTTTGAGAGTGCCTATTCGCCCTCAATGGTTGCTTTTGCCCTTCGTCCTTGTTGGCTTAATTGCTTTAGTTTTGGGGCTTGTCCTTGCCCTTTCGTGTCTGACAGTCTTTTACCTTGACCTCAAATTCATCCTTGACAGTTTCGTTCTCAGGTTGCTTTTCTTTGCTTGTCCTGTTTTCTACTTCGTTGAGATGGTGCCTGCAAATTGGTATCACGCTTATATGCTTAACCCTTTTGCCGTTTACTTAACGGTTTTGCGCCAGATTTTGCTTCCGCCAGTTCAACTTCCTGATGGGCGACCTGCTTTGCCTTTTGATTGGCTTCACTTTTTGATTGCCTTTTTGATGTCGGCAATTGTGCTTTTGATTGGTTGGCTGATTTTCCGAAGATACCAACATTTGCTCGCTGAGTGGCTATGAAATTTGAGCGCATTTCATGCGACCCTAACTTAACGCTCCTTCCATGAGCGGATGACGAATTGGACTGTCATCGTCGGTTCGTTTAGTGCTGTTGAACTTGCATCGCCCGTTGACCAAGCGATTTGGCGCTCAAAGATGGCGTCAATCAAGTTCACAACCTTCTGATTGCCAATTATGCCTGCAGCGCGAATTCGGAAAGCCCCGCTCTTGACACAAACTCTTAAGACCAACTGTTGCAACTCCGATTGGGTTAATGTGGCGATGTTGAGCAATTCACCAACTGACGAGAAGCCACCATTTTGCTCTCTGTAAGCCAAGATTTCTTCAACGGCAGCAGGATTTTCAGGAAGTAAGGCAGCAACAACTTCTGGTGGAGCGGTGTTGATGTTCACGAGCCCGTAAAGCACAGGTTCGTCGGTTGTAGTTATTCGCTCCCAAACAGCGATGAGTTTTTCTGTTGGCAAAACTCGGCGCAAATCCAAAAGGGAGCGAATTTGTCGTCGCTGTTGTTGCTGACCTGCTTGTTGGGCACTGGGCAATTGGGACTGGGGACTGGAGAATGGGGACTGGACATTGGTGATGTTGGGGCGAGGGATGTTTTGTTGTTGCTGAAAAACTTCCATCGGGACACCACGAGAAGGCAGCGAATTCTCGTTGAGCCAATTCTCATCGTTTGAAGGCACTTGAAGGCGAGTTTGAG
>JANXCD010000039.1 GCA_025060305.1 Armatimonadota bacterium
TGCAAAAGGGGTGAATGTGATGGTAAGACGGTTGACATTTGCTTTGTTGATGCCTTTTGCCTTCTTGGCTCTAAATGGCTGTGGCGGAAGTAGCGCTGAGAACGCAACTCAAACGGGAAACATAATCATCACTTTCAACTTCCCACCAGAAGAAAGTCGTTTGATACCTTCAGCGACGACCCAAATCATAGTTACTGTCGGCGGTGAAGGTTTGACCAGACCTTTGAAAGGCACAGCCACTCGCACTAACCCTCAAGTCGTTTTCTCTGATGTTCCTGTTGGCGCTAAGTTCATCTTGGCATTCAGTCGCACCAACGAAGCATCTACATTGCCAGCAACGATGGGTTTCGCCATCGCTTTAGTTACAGCAGGTCAGACGACACGATTGGAAATGGAGTTACAGCCAGTCAAACCACCAACTCGCATCACATCTGAGCCATCAGGGTTGGTAGACAACGATACAGACGAAACGCTGTTTTTAAGGTCAGTAAGTGGCGGCATAGAATGGTCTGGGTTTGCTTCACCGAGAAGAACGATAACTTTTGACACTCCCCTTCTTCTCCCTAATGGTTCATCAATTGGACAATCAGTGTCAGGACAGGTTAACTTGGAGCAAGGGCAAGCGACAGCGAGAATGCAATTGACAAGCGTCACTGGCATTGGCGTCCCAGCAGGTGATTTCGCCAACTGTGTTGTCTTGGAGTTGAGTTTGACTGGCAGCGTAGCAGGTGTTCCTTTACGAATTGCTCTCTATCGCCTCTTCCTTGCCAGCAATTTCGGTCCTGTGCTGTTCAGCAAGTTATTGGCAACTGATGACCAGCCTTATCTTGGAAGGGAAGTTTATTCAGCACTTGTAAGTGGTCGGGTTAGTGGCATCACGCCAAGTCCTTTCTCTTTTGCTTCACCTGTGAACAAGTTAGGTGATCCTGCTTACGATGGCAATTTGAACGCTTATTTGCCTCAAGCGTCAGGAAACCGCTACGACTTCAGCGAAATTGAAAGACCTGAAAACCCACCTGCTCAACCGTTTTGAGACAAGATGCAACTGCGTTTGAAATAAGGTGCAGAAGTTGGTCACAAGTTGCGACGCAGGCAAGAAAAGTGAAACCTCAGTAGAACGCAAAAGCCTCTTTCCGAAAACGACATGGTGCTTATTTCTTCCGACGAAATTAGCGTCAACTCTGCGCTACACTTTTGCTCGGTGAACGAGAATGAGGCGAACGAAAATCGTGACCACAATCGGACCTGCAACGATGGACGAGGAAAAGTTGAGGGCGATTTTGAAAATTGGCGTTGATGTCATCCGTATCAATTGCTCTCATGGGACTTTAGAGCAGCACAGAAAAATTGCGGAGACGGCGAGAAAAATCTCTTTGGAGTTGGGCAAGCATGTAGCACTTTTGTGGGATTTGCAAGGACCGAGAATTCGTGTGACAGAGTTGAAGCAACCTATTGAAATTGAAGAAGGTTCTGAAATCATCTTGACGGCTGAACCTGACAGAGCCGAGTTGACAATCATACCCGTTGAAGCACCATACATCGCAACTTCTGTGAAGCCAGGTCAGAAAGTCCTCATTGACGATGGTCGCATTGAACTTGATGTGGTTCACACTGATGGAGTCCGTGTAAAGTGCAAAGTCCTTCGTGGCGGAACTGTTAAATCTCGCAAAGGAGTTAATTTGCCAGGCGCAAAACTGGCTGTGCCTATTTTGAGCGAAGAAGACCTAAGGGATTTGAGAAACGGAATTCAAGTTGGGACGGATTTTGTCGCAATGTCTTTTGTTCGTTCAGCCGAAGACATTGAGACACTGCGAACAGCCATTCAAGCCCACGGCGCTGATGTCCCCATTATCGCCAAATTGGAACGCCCTGAAGCCGTAGAAAACCTTGACGAAATCTTGCAAGTTGCTGATGGCGTTATGGTTGCAAGAGGCGATTTGGGTGTTGAAATGCCACCAGAAGAAGTCCCCATCATCCAAAAGCAAATTATCGCAAAGGCTAACCGAAAATTCGTGCCAGTCATAACAGCAACTCAAATGCTTGAAAGCATGATGGAATCACCAAGACCAACGAGAGCGGAAGCATCAGATGTAGCCAACGCCATTTTGGATGGCACAGATGCAGTTATGCTTTCTGGCGAAACGGCTGTGGGCAAATATCCCCTTGAGGCTGTGACTATCATGCAACGGATTATTTGTGCTGCCGAATTGGACTTGTTGCGTCGTCGCTCAGTTTACGAAGGGCGAGCGGAAGGTGAACTTACAATTGCTCACGCTATAAGTGATGCTGCATGTCTGGCTGCTGAAGATGTCAATGCCAAGTTTATTGTTGTGTTCACAAAATCAGGTTTCACGGCTTTGCTCGTCAGTAAGCGCCGCCCCAAAACTCCCATCATTGCTTTCACGCCCGACGAAAAAGTGCAAAGAAGGTTGAATTTGCTTTGGGGTGTTAACCCTAAGTTCCTTCCATTCGTTAAAAGCACTGATGAACTTTTGAATCTCGTGGACGAAAGGCTTATTGCTGAAGGTCTGGCTCAAAAGGGAGATGTAGTCGTCATAATCGCAGGCATACCTGTCCCAGCAAAGGGACAAGCCAACTTTTTGAAAATCCACCAAGTCGGCAGTAAACATTGAGCGCACTTCAAACTCAAAAGGATTTTTCGCCGATACTTTCTACTTTTCTTTTGATTTTACTGAACTGAAAAAGGGCTTTGACACGAAAAGATGTCTTGGAATTAATTTGCCGAAAGAGTTTCAAAGTTGTCTTTCAAAATGTCTGAAGCAGTTCAAGCATCTTTCTGTCAAGTTTGTGTCCTCGCCAGTTTTCATAGTTGACATCGGAGCGAGCGCTATTAAGGATTCCAAAAGAACCTCTGAAGTTCCAAAGCGCCCAACCCCAATCCATTTCTTTCCAAACACTTAAACAGTCTCTCATCCAAGCGAGGACGACTTTATGTGGCGTTTTGTTGTATGCTCCAAATTCACCAACCATAACCCCAATGCCTTTTCGCTCAAGTTCCTTCCAAGGCATATAAAACTCACGCAACTTGTTGATGTCCCAAACTACATTTCCTTCCTGCAAAGGATAAGTCGGCTCAGCCCATCTGTCGCTGCCTGCAACCCATTCGGCTTTGTAATGGGATATTCTGAAAGGTTGGTAGCCTCTCGTTGCAGCAGCAACTTCTAAACCTACAAGTTCAATTGGAGCAGTGTTACCCCAACTTCGTCCGTCGCAAATAATGAGCCTTTTGTCATCATGCTTGCGAATGGCATCAACCATTATTTCAACAACTTTCCGATGAACTTGTGGTTCAATGTTCGCTGGTTCGTTGAACAAATTGAAACTCACAAGTGTGTTTGGGACACCTTGATAGCGCTTTGCGAAATGTGCCCAATGCATTGCACAAACTTTTTGTGCCTCTTCATCTTGCCAAAGGGATTTTGGTTCGGGCGGTTGAGCGACAGTGTAGCCAGGTGCTCGGTGGAAGTTGATACAAACATGGATGCCATACTTTTCGCCGAATTTGACAGCCTCATCAATTTCTTTGAGAACATCCTCTCGCAACTTCGTCCAGTCGCCAGATTCAATCCAGCATCGGTAATCCATTGGCAATCTAACAAAGTTGAAGCCGAGTTCAGCAATCCAATCAAAATCCCGCTCAACAAAGCGGTAATTCCACGCCACATTGAACTTCTCAAGCAAATTGAACCCACGCCAACGGGGAAGTTTTTGAGGTTTTGGTTCTGACAGCCTTCGCTGCATTGATTCATTCACTCTCACAAAAGACACTCCAAGCATTATTTTTCCTGCGCTTTTCAAAAACTTTCGTCGCTTCACCATCATCTCCTCCTTTCCCTTGATGGAACTTAGGCAGTTGGAATTATTTTGTAGGATCAGACGGCAGTCTACCGAAAAAAACCGCAAAATTCAAAAAATTCAACCTCGTAATTCTATCTTGAGTTTGAACTTGTTTTTCATCAGATTAACACATTTTCCGTCCAGCCTAATTTAACAAACTCAATTTGATTTGGGTCACTTGTGCCGAGTTTGTATTTCTCTTCAGCAACAACGATATGCTTTGGTGGTGTTTCCAACGCAATTTCTTTACCGAAAAATTGCAACCTTTTAGCCTGAATGAGCCTTAAACCCATTGTGTCAACAGCGACTGGGTCAAAACCGACGAAAATGCCTTTGTATTGCCAAACATAACGAGGGTCATAGTGGTGCGGACCGCGACCGTGGAAAAGAGGCGTCAATGCAAGCAAAATGTTTAGACGGGTCTTACCCTTGACAGAAGGAAGATGCCAAATTGAGCCTAAGGGTGAGCAAGCATCATTGTGGTAGTCGTAAGGGTTGGTTACAAACATGATGTAGTTTTTGATGCAACCGCCAATTCCAGACCACCAATGAGTTCGGAGTGGACGGACATTGATGAGAGCAGTGCATGGCTCTAAAACCGAATGGGCTTGTCGGTCATTGATGCGGATGTTTTCTGGCTTGACACCTGCGTCAATCAATCGCTGTTGAATGGCTTCTTCAACTTCTTTTGGAGTTGGCAGGAAAGCCCAAACATTAGTTTTGATGCCAACCAAATCTGTAGGCTTGACTAACTGTTTCCACGCTTCAACAGGTTCTTTAATGCCGATGAGAGTCATTACAGCGTCATCAAGCATTTGTCTTATGATTTCCAAATTGATGCGACCATTCTTGTTGAGAACATCGGGATGACGGATGAGAACAACTTTTGAGCGCTTTTCTTTCTGTTGACTTTCAGCAATTTCCAAACCTTTGAGCGTTACGAATCCGCCTATAGTCACTTTGAGCAAATCTCGCCTCGTGATAACTTTCTTCATTTTCCTATCACCCACTCAAATTTGGAGTAGGGCTATTTGACATTTCAAATTCTTCTCAAATTTTTAGCCCTAAAATGGAATTTAGCATCAACCTTCTAATTTGCTATTGACAAAGCGGAAGCCAAGACTTGCAAGACAAAAAGTTTACTTGGAAGCGATGTCAAAGATGACATTAACGCAAAACATTAAGACAAAACCCCTTGATTTGCTTCAGCGAATTCTTTCTTGCTTTTGCTCCAAGTCTTCGGTCGGTAGATGCAATATGGGTCACTTCGCATGTAGTCACCGGTGACAGCGTAAGCCCTTGACCTGCTACCGCCACAGATTTGTTTGAACTCACAGACTCCGCACTTGCCTTTCAGTTGCGAGTAATCTCTGATGCGAACGAACAAAGGCGAATGTCGGTAAATTTTTTCAAGAGGCTTTTCACGAATGCTTCCACCTGCAAGGGGCAAAAATCCACTGGGTTGGACAATCCCGACATGGGAGATGAAAACTACACCTCTCCCGTCGTTGACTCCCAGTGGAGCACGAAGAATTTTCGGTCGCTCTTTTGCAGGAACTACATCCGTCGGTCGCAAAGACTTTTGCGTTACCTCCTTTAGCAAATCTTCAACAGGCACGCCCAATTCTTTTGCTCTTCTTTGCAGCATGACTCTTCGGTAGTGATAGCCTTCTCGTGGAGTGATGTCATAAGGTGCAGATTTGCTCAAGTCATACATCCAATTGAAGACATGCTCAAAGTCATAAGGCGAAATATTAAGTTTGCGAACTTCAGGGCGAGCGGCACGACCGACAGCGATAAGGAAAAAGAGCGCCCAAAGTTTAATTCCCATCTTAGCAACCATATCGGCAACATTCGGTAAATCATCAAGGCTATGCTTTGTCACAGTAGTGTGGATTTGAGTTTCAATGCCAAACTCATGACACCAGTCAAGGATTAACATTGTATGAGCGAATGAACCGTTAACGCCACGAAAACCGTCGTGGATTTCTGACTTGCTACCATCAAGGCTTATCGCCAGCCTCACTAAGCCTGCTTCAGAAAGGCGCTTTATCGCTTCACGAGTGACTAAAGGTGTCGCAGAAGGCGTCATAGCAACACGAAGACCTCTCTGAGTTGCGTAAGCAACTATGTCAAAAATGTCAGGTCGCTTCATCGGGTCGCCACCTGTAAGGATGAAGATGGGATAGGGTTGACCAAATTGGCAAATCATGTCAATAAGCCCAAACGCTTCTTTTGTTGTCAATTCGTAAGGATTTCGCTCAGGTATCGCATCTGCACGGCAATGCAAGCAAACCAAATCGCACGCACGAGTTGTTTCCCAGATAACAGTGAAAGGTCTTTGGTTGAAATCCACAAACATCGCCTCCTTGCCAGCACGAAAACTTTCGCAGTTAAAAATTGCCTTGCAGTTCCGAAATCTTCTGTAAGGAAAAACCCGTAAGGAAATTTGTATACTTAGGAACTTATGCAGTTGGCATCTTTTTGTAGGTCAGACAACGGTCTGCCTGAAAAAATCGTCGCAAAAGTTTAATAAATCGGGCAGATTTCATCAGCCCCTACCTTCAACTGCGTAACTCCTACATGCTTATTGAGGTGAAATCCGCCTGAAAATTCAAGCAGGCTTTGAATGCTTCTACTTTGGGTTACTGCCTGACCGAAAAGTTGGCTTTACCGAAAAACTTTTAGTGAAGCGTGCGTTCAAATGTGACAAAATTTTTTTCGCTGAAAACTTTGAAAATGGAGGTGGCTATTGATGCCAGTGAAACCTTTTGAGGTAGGCATCATGTTAGGAGTGCATCAAGACCCAAAGGTAAGCGTGGAGAAGTGCAAAAAGGTTGGGGTGAAAAATGCTCAACTTGGAGTGCCAACTGATGATTGGCTAACTTCGGAAGGAGCCAGTGAAGTTAAGCGAATGTTTGATGAAATCGGCGTAACTATTACGACAGTTTTTTGCGGATTTGAAGGCGAACGATATGACGACATTGAAACAGTTCGCAGGACGGTTGGATATGTCCCCGAAGAAACTCGTGAAGAGCGAGTGCGGAAAACCTTGCAAATTGCCGAATGGGCTTACTCAATGGGTGTCAAGCGGATTGCCGCTCACTTCGGCTTTATCCCTGAAGACCCAACTGACATTCGCTATCCAGTTTGCGTTGAGACGATGAGACGAATTTGTGATTACTTGTTACCCAAAGGCATGACTTTCGGTTTGGAAACGGGGCAAGAAACTGCTGACACTTTGTTAAGGTTTATCCGAGATGTCGGTCGCAAAAACTTGAACATCAATTTTGACCCAGCGAACATGATTCTTTACGGCACTGGTAACCCAATTGAAGCACTTAAGAAAGTAGGCAAGTATGTTGTGAGTGTTCACTGCAAAGACGGCAAATGGCCAACTGAAGCAGGTAAACTCGGCACTGAATTCCCCTTAGGTGAAGGAGAAGTCGGAATTGACAAATTCATTGCTACCTTAAAGCGCATCGGATACAAAGGACCGCTGACAATTGAGAGAGAAGTCCCAGAACCTCCTCAAACGAGTGATATGCTCAAAGCGAAAGCCTTGCTTGAGTCTTTGGTCAAAAAGAAGCAAACGACGGGCAAAAGTAAATAGCAGTTGCTCAAACATAGAATCGTCCGCCCTTCAAAAGTCATAAACCTTAAGCGTGGTTGTTAAAAGGTGCTTCGCCGAGATTATATTCTTTTGCTCTTCACGGCAAGGCAAATTTTTCAATCCGCTCAACTAAATCCATCGTTTTCGCTGCATCAGTGAAGTTTGTTATGGGCAATTCATCTTGCAGTATGCAATTGATGAAGTGGCGACTCTCTTCAAAGTAACCATAAGTGATGCGACGGTCGGTAGTCTTAACCAGTTGCTCATCAGTCACGATTTCAATATCTGCACCTTGACGATGGATTTCCGCTTGTTCTGGCGCTCTGATGTAAGCGCTTATGCCTTTGCCGTGAATTTCAAATCGCTCATAGCGGCTACCTGAAGTTCTTGATGCAGCCAATATCCCTACCGCTTTGCCTTCAAAGCGGATTAGCGCTGCAAATTGGTTGTGGGAATTTTCCCATCGCTCATATTTAGACCAAACATGAGCGTAAACTTCAATTGGGTCACCAAGCAAATCACGCAAAAGGTCAACTACATGGATTATGTCCGTTCGCAAAATGCTCATGCCGTAGTATGGACCTTGACCAAGCATATCTTTGTGAAATTCGGCAAAGGCAAGGGAAGGAATATCAAATTCAAAAACCTTCGCTTTTGCATATTGATAGACAGGAGCGTAACGGCGATTGAAGCCGACGCAAGTTTTGACCTTTCTTCGCTCAGCCTCTTCTGCCATAGCCCAAGCGTCTTCACTGGTGCAACCTATCGGTTTTTCAATGAAAACATGCTTGCCAAAACGCAAGCAATCCAAAACGATAGGTTTTAATCCCATCGGAGGCATGATCACATAAATGGCATCCAAGTCTTCTCGTTCCAACATTTGCCGATAGTCAGTGTATCTTTGCTCTTTCGGGACACCATACTTTTCAGCCGTTGAATTCAATCGTTCTTCGTCCAAGTCGCAAATTGCAACCAACTGCGCTTCTTTCAATTCAACTATGCTTGGGTAGTGGACAGCATTTGCCATGCTTCCCGCACCAATGAAACCAACACGAACAACATTCATTTTTGTCACCACCTTGACTTAAATGTTGGCTTAAAAGAAGAAGGAAGGAGAAGCCGGCGCTCTCTGTCTGAAAGTTTGTCAGTGCTTAGCCTTTCACGCTATTGGCAGATTAGCAAAAAAGAAAATGGCGAGCAGTTTTCAGCATTTGGAAATGAAGACAAAAAGTGAAACCTGTCCGAAATCTAAGGGCGGATTTCATCTGTCCTTACAATCCAAATTTTTGCCGAATGAATTTGGCGCTTACTTCGTTCATCATCAACCGTTGGCTAAAACATATGGCGTGTATAACGAAGCACTGACAAACTTTACCTTGTGGTAAAGAGCAGAGAACTTTTTATCAGAAAACTTTGTTGCTTCAACCAGAAGATTTTTCTTTGAGTTGGCTGAAAGCCAATGCTACATTTTTGCAAATTGCTTGATTGCTAAAGTTTGACGAAGTATAAGTTTGATAAGGTCGCTGAAAACTCATGTAACTTTGATTTGGGGAAAGAATGTTGATTTTTTTCCGACTGAATTATAATTGATATAGCAGTGTCAATGTCAAGGGACTGTGATGTGCAAGTTTTGTTGAATGAGAGGTGAAGGTAGTTTGGATTTGATCAAAGATGTTTTAGTCGTTATTGTTTCGCTTGTGGCTATTTTCACTGACGCTAAATGGAACAAAATTCCGAACTGGCTTACCTTTTCGGCAATTATATTTGGTTTCATTGTCAACAGTCTAAATGGTTGGAAGGGAATAGTTAGTTCTTTTGGCGGTTTCATTTTGGCTTTGGCTATTATGCTTCCTTTTTTTTCCCTCAACCTTTTGAAAGCGGGCGATGTTAAACTTGTGTTGACTTGGGGAGCGATAAAGGGGCTAAAGCAACCTTTTTGGCAATCCTTTGCGCTGTGGGCTTTCCTTTACGGGGCGCTTATCGGTGGCATAATATCTCTCGTCTTTTTGGCTTCAGAAAAGACCAATTCGCAAAGTTGGAAGCGAATAATGGCACTTTTAGGTTTGATTTTTAGTTCGCCCAAAACCTTATCTCAAGTTTCTGAAGCATCGCCTTTGAAAACACCGATGCCGTATGGAATTTCATTGGGTTTAGGTTCATTTTTTACTGTCGCATTAGAGCGTTGGTTCGGAACACCTTGTCCTTTCATCTTTTGACAAGACTTATGACCTTGTATCAACTGCGTAGTTCCTTTTGGAAAGAAAAGAGAGGTGAACTTTTGTGATGAGAAGAAGGTTGCGTTATTTTAGGCTTTTCGCCTTAATGACAATTGTCCTTGTTATCGTTGTTGGAATTTATTTGCGCATAATAGGTCAACCCGAGCCTCAACCTAACCCAAGTGAAGTGGAAGTGATTGAGGAACCTAAACTTATGGTTGTTGCAGCAACCGATTTAATGCCGAGGACTTTGTTAACTTCGGACTTGCTTGAAGAAGTTGAAGTCAAAATTGTGCCTGAAGGTGCCTTCACTAACAAAAATGAAGCCTTAAATAGGCTGACGAAAACCCTCATCCGAAAGGGCGAACCAATTTTCCGACAGCATCTTACTCCACCATTAAAGGAACTCAGTGCTGCCTATCTTATCCCCCCTGGTCAAGTTGGAATGGCGTTAGTAATCGCAAGACCAGAGACCGTCCCGCCCGTCAAAGTAGGTGATTACATCAGCGTCCACACTGTTTTCACTATCACTGGTAGAGTTAAAACGATTGTCCCAAGAGCGATGGTTCTGGCGATTAATAACCGCATAGGCGAGGCTCTTATTGCTTCAACGGCTCAATCAAGTCAACCACAACAACAAGTAACACAACAACAGCAGGCTCAAGTTCCTCAAACAAATCAATTAGTTCTCTTCGTCGCTCTTTCGCCTATGGAAGCAAAGGCTGTTGCACTTGCTATGGATATTGGCTCAAACCTTTACTACACACTGCATCCTGCTCCTATTACAACGATATTGCCTCTCGCCAATTTGGAGCGAGATCTTACTTTGAGAGAACTTATAGGCATACCAACAGTTGCACCAAGAGGAGTTCGTCCTTCACCACCATCTCCTCCTGTCACCTTAGCGCCTGTCAGTCCTCAACTAAACCGATTGGAAACCTCAGTGCGAGAGTTGAGCAAAAGGGTTGAAATTTTAGAGTCTCAAACAAAGATTGTTACTCCAAGACCTGTCCCTGTCAAAGAGCGTCGCATTATCGGAGTCTATGGTGACCAAAAAGTCGTTTTCTCTATGCCTCAATCTGAAGGAGGTCGGTGAAAGTGGTTAGGAATTGTTGTTTTTTGAAGTTCAGCCTTTTTCTGCTTTTTGTCAGTTTATCTTTTGGTCAAGAGTCCTCAAAAGAGCAAGCCCCTTTGGAAGAAATTGACACACGCATAATCCCTGTGGTGAAACTTGTAACTGGTGTGCCAATGAAGTTAAAAATGCTCAAGGGAACGAGCGCCGTAATCACTTCTCGCAAACCCATAAACAAATTTGCTCTTGGAGACCCACAAATCATCGCTCTCAATCCTTTAACTGAAAAGGAGTTGGTCATAAACGCAAAAGCGGAAGGCAATACGAACATCGTTGTTTGGGAGCAAGGTGAGCCACCAACACCAGTTTGGGTTGAGGTTTCCGCTAAAGTGAAAGAAGAACCAGTTGAGAAACCACCGATAAAGAAATTGACAGCGGAAGATGTTGAGAGGCTTTTGAAACGAGCAACAGAAGGAATTGATGTTTCACCTCTTGTTTTGACTTTACCTGACGAAACTTTCATGATTATCCTGAAAGGTGAAGTCGCTTCTCAAGAGGAAAGCAAAGTCATTGAATCACTTGCCCAAACTTTTAGCCCAAAAGTTGTCAACATGTTGAAAGTTCGTCCAGCACCTGAACCACCAAAAATTTCACCCGAGGAAAGGAAGGCTCAGTTGATTGAACAAGCAGTAGGCATAAAGGGCGCTAAAGTCTCTATCTTTGAAGACAAAATCATCTTGAGTGGAAAGGTTAACTCCCTGAGCGAGAAACTTTTGGCTGAAGAGCGTGCTAAAGCCTTTGGTGCCTTTATTAGTCGCCTTGAAGTTGCTAACCCTGTCATACGCCAATTTATTGCTGATGTCATGGTTTTGGAGGTCTCAAGAAATGCTTTACAAAGGTTGGGTGCTACTTTGGGAACAGTTCAAGTGAGTGGCACTCAACCGCAGATTTTCACGGTAACGCCAGGGCAAGTGGTTTTAGGTGAAGAAACAGTCCCTCAACCGCTCTCAAGGGTTTCGCCTTTGGGCGCTCAGATCAACGCACTAATTCAAAGCGGTCAAGCAAGACTCTTAGCCAACCCACAGCAAAGGACTATTGAAGGTGCTGATGCCACTTTCTTAGTTGGCGGTCTTATCCCAATTCCTATTTTTGGCTTTTTTGGTGTCGGTGGTGGTGCTGCTGCACCAGGTGCTGCGACTGTCGCTTTCTTTCCTTTTGGAATAACTTTGACTTTGCATCCTCAAGCGACACCGCAAGGTGAAATCTTTCTGCAGATGAGAGTTGAAGTCACTGCTCCTGATTTCGGCTTAGCAACTCAAGTATTAGGAACGACAGTTCCAGGATTCCGATTTCGTGGACTTGACGATGTTAAATTAATGCTCAAAAAGGGTGAAACCGTCGTCATTTCAGGTTTAATTCAAGACGAAGTTCGTGAGCAAATCAACCGAGTTCCCATCCTTTCCAAAATCCCGATTTTAGGTGAACTCTTCAAGAGCAGGGAGTTTGTAAGGCAACAAACGGATTTGGTTATCACTGTAAATGTGCAAATGGAAGAAATTCCCGTTACTGAAGAGGCTCTTAGGTTGATGCAAACTTACCAAGAGAGACCAGCACTGCCGAGACCGACTTTTGGCATCCCGACAGGGACACTTCAAGGCTTAGGTGGCACTGGCACAAGCCCTATACCATTCGTTGGACAAACTCGGTGAAAAAACAGGCAGGAGGGAAGAAAAAATGCCTGTAAAAGTCATTTTGGCTTTGAGCAACGAACAAGAGAGAAGCCTGATAAGGCAAGTTCTTTTGGAAGCAAGAGTGACTGGATTTGAAGTTTCAGGAGAAGCGGAAAGCCCTGAAGATTTAGTTAGACTTGCCTTGCCATCAGTTCCAGCAGTGGTTTTGTTGTCTTCTCAGTTCGCCAGAGAAACCTCATTCTCCTTGGTTGAAAAGTTGACCTCTAACCCTTTAGTCCAAGTGATTGTCTTGCTTCCCCAAGAGGATTTTAATCTTGCCCGCCAATTCGTTCGGTCAGGAGCGATAGATGCTTTACCTGTATTTCAAATCCCTTCCGAACTGGCATCAAGTTTGGAGAGTGCCATAAAGCGTGTCCAAAAATTTGGCAAAGAAACTTTTTCAAGATTGCCTCAAGCAGGTCAAATCTTCGTGTTTTACGGCCCTAAAGGAGGGGTTGGAACATCCCTTTTGGTCACTAACTTGGCTGTTGCCCTCGCAGCCTATCAACCTGAACCTGTGGCTTTGGTTGACCTTAACTTACAATTTGGTGCAGTGTCAACTTTACTCAATTTGCGACCTGAAGCAACTATTGCATCTTTAGCCCAAAGGTTTCAGGGAGAATTGGACTTTGAGTTTTTGCAGTCCTTCCTAAGCAAGCATGGGGGAAGCAACCTTAGAGTTTTGGCTGCACCATCCCGACCAGAACTGGCAGAATTGGTCACTACCTTCCTTGTGGAAAAGATTTTACAAGTTCTTCGCAATCACTTTGCCTACATATTCGTTGACACTTCAACAGTTTTGCAGGACACAACCCTTGCTGCTTTTGACATTGCCGACCAAATCATCTTAGTTACAGCCCTTGATTTACTCGCCATCAGAAATACACAAGTTGTCTTGGAGATGCTCCGAAAACTTTACCCTTCCGAGCGTCTCAAATTGCTTTTGAACCGATCAAATGTTCGCTTCAGCGGTTTGACACCAGAGCAAGTTGAAGATTTTTTGGGCATTTCTATTCTCGCCCAAATACCTTCGGATGGGCAAGTGGCTGTAACTTCTGTCAATGACGGTGTGCCCTTTGTCCTGAACTACCCAAATTCCTCTTTGTCTCAAGGCATATTCAAACTGGCTTCCATCATCGCCGGTGACCGATTTAGTCTGCCTGCTGATCTCTTGGAAAAATCTCAGGGAGGTGTCCTGAAACGAGTTGTTAGATTCCTTCTGGGGGAAGAATGAAAACTTTCTTTCCGACATCCTTCTTTCGCCTTCTGTGATTGATTGGGAAAAAAGGGCTGTGCAAAACCATAGTTAAACAAGCAACGCCAGAAACACTGCCATGAAATAAACTCCGCTTTGCCTGCTTACTCTAACTTATTGCAGAACAACAAAAAAAATAGCCGAGCAGCCTTTCTCCCAAGAGTTACGCAGTTGGAGTTATTTTGTAGGGGTGGATGAAATCCGCCCGCAACACTAATTTTTGCTGCTATTTTTGGGGCAGACTATCGTCTGCCCCTTATTTGGTTGAAAATGCCTAACGCTTTACCCGATGGTCACTCCACCAAGCCTTCTTATGCGAGCAATTTCGGAAGTGTAGTCAGGCAAAAGCATCGGCGAAACTCGGTCAGTGTTGATGCCTGCCTCTTGTAGTTGCCTGTGGTAGTCACGAACATGGTCTAATGTCGGAGTTCCAGGCGACGCTTGCTTTGCCCACTCGGCAGCGCTCAGACCTGCCCTCCTTCCGAAAACCAAAATGTCAAGGAGCGAGTTGCCCATCAACCTGTTGCGACCGTGAACCCCTCCGCTAACCTCTCCCGCAACGAACAAACCTGCAATGTCAGAAGAGGCATCATCGCGGATTATGATGCCCCCATTTTGGTAGTGCTGTGTTGGGTAAACCAAGATTGGTTCTTTAGTGATGTCAATTCCGAACCTTGCAAATTGCCGAACCATTGCAGGCAAAGCCCTTTGGATTGTCCCTTTGCCTCGCAAGATGTCAATCATGGGAGTGTCAAGCCAAACGCCGACCATGCCCGTCGGCGTAACGACGCCTTTGCCCTTGTCAGTGCATTCACGGATAATCGCTGCCGAAACGACATCACGAGTTTCAAG
>JANXCD010000003.1 GCA_025060305.1 Armatimonadota bacterium
AACGACATTTGACCAACTGCCTCTCTGACCACTTGTATCAACAGCCCTGACTGCATAACGCAATCTTTGATAGCGTGTCAGTTGGTTTGCAGGCGTTGGCATAAAGTTAGCAACAGGGTCAACATAGGATGTTGTCGTGATATTACTTTCGATGACTGCGTTGTCAAATTCACTTCCGCCTTGCTGTCTTAAGCGTGGATTGGTTTGCAAAACCCTCTGGATGATTGTTGGCGAAGTTGTGGGAGTAGGAACTGGGCGACCTGATCGTTCAATTAAACTTCTTGGAGCCCTTGTCTCTTCTACTCTAACTCTTGCGACTTCATAGTAAGCAATGTCGGGGTCAGGAGGTGCCTGCCAAGTCAAGGTAACAGTTTTTGCTACTGGGTCAAATCTTGCTGTCAAATTGAGTGGTGCTTGAGGCGCTAAATTTCCTGGTGTGGCATTAACTGTTGCACTTGGTGCACTCATGTAACCGAAAGAACTAACTGCCCTAACGAAATATCGGTAAGGGACATTGTTTTGCAAGCCTCGGTCAATGTAAGTCGTGGTCCTGACGATGTTCTCATCAGCGATTAGAACATCGTTTCGGAAAATTCGGTAACCGACAACCAATCCTGCTGGATTAAGGTCTGACCAATTGAGCCTAACGGCTCCATCCAAAGCCTGAGCCGTCAAGTTGGCTGGAGGCAGAGGAATTCCTACTCCAACAGGAGCAGGTTGAGTTGGTGAAATAATTCCCAAGTTAGCGTCTTGACTAATTTCCCTTCCATCAGGGTAAACGGCAGAAACTGAGTAAATGTATGCTTGCCCAATTTGAGCAGTCTTGTCTTCGTATGAGGTAAAGCGAGTGGGTTCAGTAGTAAGCCTTTCCCTACCCCGTCCTGATTGCGACCTTCCTATATCAACTGCTTGGCGATAAATATTGTATCCGATGGGAGTTCCCCTTGAAGGGGGTTGCCAAGAAACTATGACCACACTGCCTTGCGGAATAGCAGTGACACTTCGTGGTGCATCACCAGGACCAAGTGGAACAGGTCCAGCCTTTTCTCTACCGCTACTTATGGCTGCTGCAAGTAACAAAGCGGCAATTAAGGCAACAGCAGTGCCTATGCCTGGTGCTGGTTTTGGTTTTACTTCAACAACTTCAACCACAGGACGACCAAGCAATCTGGCGACGATTTTCTTTACTGCGCTATACATTGCTTCAGCAGCCAGAGTATCTTCAGAGGTTGGCTTTAACTTAGGGGCACTGCTTCCTTCTTCGGAAATCTCTTCCGTCTTAGTGACAGAAATGGCTTCAAGGTCAATAGTCAAAAAGCGGACAGTTAATTGGATTTTAACTGAACCATTATTGGATGGGTCATAAACATAACTGTCAACAGTCCCGAAGGCAGCGTTAGGGATTTTCATTGCTGCAGCAATTTCGGCGATCCCTTCAGGTGTAGGTTGCTCCAGAACCGCTGTAATGGCATCTTCGGAGAGCAATCTTTCGCCAATCAAACGCTTGACAGTTGGGTCTTCAAGAGACAAACGGGTTGGGGCATATTGTTTAGAATCAGTCAACTCTTTGATAAGAGCGAAAGTTGCTCGTCCAGCAATATTAGTTGGCACTCCTTCCGCTGCTGTCAACGGGACAACTAAAATTGGCTGGGCGACAGATGAAGGTGCAGGGACTTGAGCAGAAGCCTTCATCGCCACACTCAGCCATGCAGCCTCTAAGCCAAATAATGCTGGACTAAACAACATCACCAAAGTCAAAAACATCGCAACATCAATTTTCCAACTTTTTCGGCGCACTTGCATCAATCTCACAGCAGTGCCCCTCCTTATCTAAATCTAAAATTTGCTGTCGCTTTTTTACCACGCCTTTTGTATGAGTTAAACGCATCTTTTCGTTAAGTGTTGCGTTCGGCGTTGAGAGTCTTGATGAGACGAAAAAACATTCAAACACCGAACGCAGGTGTTCATTATCGCAATCTTAAAATTGTTTGGGCTTGAGTTTGTCGCCCATCATCTGTCTCAGCATAGATAACGACAGTGTAAATGCCCAAAGGCAAAGCCTCGTCGGATTTGCTACGACCGTTCCAGAAAACTGAACATAACTGACTACTAACTTGCTCACTCTTTTCCCAAATAATTCGCCCTGTCAAGGAACGAATTTGGATTTGAACTTGCGCTGGCATAGTCACAGCAAATTGGATATGAGCACCACGACCTCGTAGCGGAGTCACCTTGAGCCTTTGAACCCTAAGGGGCAATTGATCGGTTTGAAGGGCTACAACTTGTAAACGCTTGGGTTGCTGAGGTTGAGTTGAGATGTTAACTGAAGAAACTGAACGCAGTGACCATTTTTGGTTCGTCTCAGGGTCAACGAGCAAAAGTGAAACGGAGCGTGGAATTTGAACCAACCCATTAAACTGCAGTTTCACTTCTCCACCTGATGGATTGAGCAACTCCAAATTCCAAAGGATTTTGCCTTGAGGCGCTCTGATATCCATGCTCAAGGGCAATTCGGAACGACCAACACGAACAACACTGCTCACTTGGACAGAGCTAGGGGGAGGTGGAACTTTCGGCAAATCCAAACGGTCAAAATCGTTGCGAGCGTCTTTGCTGACACCAAGCCAAAGAGTGCTGTCTCTACCTGAAGCACTTATTGCAGTAACTTGAAATGCCCAACCTGAATTTGGTTGAAAAGTTTTAAGAGACTCTTGGGAGCCTCTTATTTGCCATGACCCCAAAGAGGCTGGCGGTCCGAAAACGATGTTGCCGTCAATTTCGCTGTAAAGCCAGAACCCCTGAAGTGGGTCTATGCGGAGATTGGGACCAAGTCTAATTAGCGAGTATTCGCCTCCATGAGGCGGAATTTTTGGGTCGTTTCGCCAAACGAAAATTGCTCCTTTGACCCAACCTCTTGCAACTGCTTCGTCAAAAGTGATAGTCAATGTTTCTGAGCCAAATCTTACTCCTTCACCTCTAAGCAAGACCTGCCAAGGGAAAGGATTTGAGAGCAAGTTCCAACCCCGCCTAATAGGCACTACAACAGGCTGGTCAGTTGGAAGGGAGAGAATGTTTTGTATAGGCAAATCAATTGATTGAGCCATCGGCATTCTAATCCAATAACCAAGACCAAGTTCCAAACGGTTTAACTGCAAGTCACGACGATAGTAAAGATAGTTTTGGGCTATTGAATCCCAAGCAGCCAGTTGAATTTGCTCGGGCAAAATGCCCAAAACTACCGATGGTTCAGGGTTAACGAAAAAGAAGGGAAAACCAATTAAGTTGAGACCAGAGTTGAGGTTCAAACTTAACACGAGGTTGCCATCTTGCCTTCTTAAAGGCAGAGATGGAACCACAACATAGGCTTTCACTTGTCTGACGCCAACTTGAGAGGTGAAGGCAGTGACGACAAGTTCTTTAACCCCTACCGTTGGCAAATTGACTTGGACTTGCCATGAAACTTTTTGCTCGCCTCCTGCTCCTATGGAAGGCAAAAATTTTGTTGCCGTCTCTCCCGGCGGGAAACTTAAACCTTGAGGAAGACCTAAAGTGACACTGACATTAGTCAAAGGATTATCGGCGAGGGAGTTGTAAACAAAAGCAGTGACAGTGAAAGGATTAGGAGAGACATAGGCTTGCTCAGTTTCAGGTGTGAAGGGGTCATCACCTAATAAAACTTGCAAAGGTTCAGGTTGAATCACCCTCAAACTCATAGGACGACGGTAATCGCCAGGTCCAATATCAACTCCGAGAAAAGTGACTACTTCAACAGAGCCTCTTGCTGGCAAAGCCAAGCGATCCCAGTAAAGCCCAACAGCACTATCAGCAGAAGCAAGGGCATCATAAGGGTTAGGGGTGTAGTCAAATCCATAGCCTACCAACGCTGATTGGATGTTTGAAACCAAAGCGAATAAAACTTTGTTTGGCAAAGGGCCTTCACCAGCGTTTAAAATGCCTTTGAGTTGTCCTATCGGCAAAAGGGGAAAAGCAAAGTAAAAGTCAGGTAGACCTTGAATTTTAGTATAGGCACGCTCATACTGAATAACTCCTGAAAAATTGGAGACAGCAAAATTTCCAGGTGTGTCTTGAGTGGCGTTGGCTGGCGGATTGAAGCCTGTGTCAAGAATAGCACCAAAACCAATGTTGCGAGAAAAGTTACTCCTGTTTGTGACTCTAATTCGGATTTCAACCATATTGCCAATTATTGTGCATTCTCTCTCCACAACTAAAGTCGGATTTTCAGGCGAAGGCAATTGCCCTAAAGCATCAGACACATAAACAAGCCACCTTGCCCTTATCATCGTAGGGAAACGCTCCACGACATTCAAAGTGTAGTATGCTGTGTCCAATTTATCTCCATCCCTCAAATCAAAATCAATTGTGCCGTAAGTCACAACATTGTCTTCAACATCTACGGGGACATTGTAAAGTCGCAAGATGAAAGCAGTATCATCTGGGTCAGTGATTGCCAAATTGTCATCTGAAGGTTTTGAAGGGTCGCCTTGGATAGTTAAGATTGTCATGTTGCCGTTTTGAGTGTTCACATTTACTTGCAGGTAGGGGTTGTTAATCGTGAGGATATTTTGACCCCACAAGGAGTTATCGGCTGCGAGAAAGCAAAAGAAAATCACAAACAATCCAGTCAAGTTCAAGGATACAAAGCGCTTAATTTCCAAATCTCTTGCTTTCATCTCAACACCACCACCCGCTGGGTTTCACGACCTAAATTGTCACGAGCCTGCAGGCGCAATAGCAAAGGCGTTGAAGGAAGTAATTGACCGTTATCGCTGCGACCATCCCAGACAAATTGAAATTGAGTTTTGGGTTCACCTGAACTTGGCAGGACTTTAAGCAAGCGGCCTGTCAAAGTCCTTATTTCGGCTTGAACTATTGCAGGTGCAGTTAAGCGACCAGTGATTAGGTAACTGCTGCTGCGCATCCTTGTGACTCTAATCTCAACTATGCGGAGCGGAATTTCATTAGCCATGCTTATGCTTAAAATCAAGCGCTTCGTTCCAAGTTCATCGGTAGTTACTTTCCATTCACCATTTTCGTTAAGAGCAAACGCTCTGTGCGTTGACGGGTCAGACAAAATTGCTTGCGAGGATGAACGCCTCAAGGCTTGCCAACGAATTACGACAGTTTGGTTGGGTTGAGTTGATTGGACAATAAGCCACCATCTTTTAGGCTGGTTTGCTGGGATTTCCATCAAAGGTAGTTGAGCATTCCGTGAATTTTGACGATAAGCGATGAAACCTGCCCAAGCCGTTGTAGTTGGCGATGCAGGTGGCGCTGGAACTATTTCTTTTCCGTCAGTGATGGCGAGACGATAAGGCGACTGAGAATTATCGCCCCAAACTTCCAACGAGATTAATTCCTTTGCTTTACTTTGTGTCTTTTGCCCTGCCAGCCTTGTAGCGGGAACTGGGCTGACAACCAAAGAACAAGGCTGGAACTTATAAATCCAATAACCAGTGAAAGGTTGAAGCAACCAATCTTCAACCTTAACCGAGATGTAAGAAGGAGGGTCAGAAGCAACTGAATAGTAAAAGACTCTGTTCATGATAACATTTTGCTGAACTGCTTCACTAAGGGAAAGAACTTGACCTGATCCAAGCATTACCTGAACTGCTGACGAATTAACAGGGAAGGGGTAAGGGTTACCTACCTGCTGCCATCCTTCATCAAAAGCATTCAAATCCCAAATCGGCTCATTGACAATTCGGAAGGGTTGAGAGCGGTCAACATCGGGAGCGTCAATAGCTAAAATGACATCTCTGAGCAGACGAACCCAATAAGCCCTACCAGGAGCCAATTGCTCAACAAACTCGCCTGAGCGAAGATAACCCTTTTGACCGGCAGCATTTATAACTCCCCATCGGGCAATAAGTGGCGGTGCTCCGAAGATGAAACTTGGTCTTCGCCTCTCAATGGGAACGCTTTCGTGTTGGAAATTGTAAGGTAAAGTAACCATGAAAGGCAAAGGAACTCCAGTCCTTGTTTTCGCTGCCCTAAGTTGTAGTGGAAGGATTGTAAAGTTTGCTGTTACAGGAAGGACACTAACCCCACCACGATTGCGGGCACGAACTTCAACGGTGTGAGCACCAACTGGAAGCGGTCTTGTAGGGTCAATAGGGTCAACTAAGGGCAAAAACAAAGTTTGTGTCCCTTCGTTGAAGAAAGGAGCGATATTGGCTATGGGCAAAGGAGTGCCATTGACCAAAACACTAATGGTTGATGGGTCAATATCGGCAAAAGCACCTAAAGGAGCGATGAACTGAACCTGCAAAGTCGGTCGTGTTGTGTATATTATTTCGCCTTCTCTCGGAGCCAAAATTATCCCTTGAGGTTGAGTGACTACTCTCAAAGTTGCTTGGACTGTTCCATCAGGTTGAGGGTTGATGTCAAGCACACGGACGCCACTGTCAATGCCAAGATAACTTAGGCTTGATGGACTGCTTAGCAAATCAAACCTTGTTTTATTGGTTCTGCCAGGGAAGGGATCGCCGTCATCGCCCCAATTCCCTCTTACAAATCCAGCAAAACCAAAACTTGTCCAATCAAAGGCTTGAGTTTGAATTGGTGCATCGTCCATATCGTTACGAGCATCAGCATCAACCAAGTCTACCGCTTTACGAGTTGGGTCCCTTTGCACTGCGTTTTGCATGTAAAGAACAAGGTCGCTCAAAATTGAACGGTCAATGTGGAAGATGTTCAAGCCACGACCTGGTAGCAAATTATCAAAACCTCTAAGTTGCCGATTAACTACTAAGAAGTATTCATCAGAAGTGGGACTTCCAAATGCCCAAAGCCTGTAAGCAACTGGCTGTTCCGCCCAAATCGGAATCGTCACTGTCCCAAATTCCCTTGTGACTTCAACAGGCGTGACCCAACCCCAAACCAATTTGCACCAAGGGTCAGGATGACCTGGGTGACCGTCAGGACGGAAGGGGTTAAGAGTCACGCGACTAGGGTAAAAACGGTCACCTGTCGCCATTAAAGACCAAGCACCTGGGTCAACTTGGTTGATGTTATCAGGGTTGTAAAGGTCGGGCATGCCAAAAGCGTGACCGAATTCGTGAGCGTAAGTTCCGCAGCCAAAGAAAGTGTGAAGACTTTCAACTTCGTGGACAAAAGTGACGCATTCAACAACAACGCCGTCATTGGTAGTAGCCATCGGTGGAATGTTAGGCGAAATGAGGCGAGTCTGACCCCAAGTGACGGTAAACGCTCCATTTGTTGGGTCTTGAGTGTAATCGCCGTTAGGTGGGCGAGCATCAGGGTCGGAAGCAAAAGTCAAAAACAACAAATCTATCCGACCATCGCTATCGCTATCATAACGAGTGAAGTCAAGATTATCGTCAAGAGCCGAAAGCGCTCTTTGAACGATAAATCTTTGCACCGCTGGCGATTGCAAGTTTTCAATGAAGGTGATATTTCCTTTTGTCGCAGTTTTAACATCAATTGTTATCGGACCGAAGGAATCGCCGACTAATCGGCATCTGCCGTATGATGCTTCTTTGATGAAACTTGCCAACGAAGTTGAATTGGTTTCGTCAAAGAGAAGTCTGCGGTAGTAGTCGGCTGTGTGTTTTGGGTCAGGTGTTATGTCAGGCGAATTGGGTCTGATGAAGATGTGGATGCCACGAATTGTTCCCAACAGACCGCCCCTTGGGTAAAGGCTCGTTCCCAAACCGCCGTAAAAGTAAGAGGGCAATTCTCGCCCCACTTGTCGTTTCTGGAGTTGGGCAAAGGCACGAATTTTTTCTTCAGTAATGCCAAAATACTCCAACAAGTTTCTTTTGACTTGAGCAGTGCGACATCTGTAGGTTTGTCCAAACACTGCCCCTGTCAGCAAAAAGGTGCTCAAAACCAAATAAATCCAACAATTGCTCAATTTCTGCCATCTCATTCATTTTCCCTCCGTCTTTTGAGCAATTAAGGGCAAAGCAAACTTTACAAGTTTTTTCTTTTGGAGGGCAAGCCCTTAAGTTGTCAAATTTTCGCTTGCCAAAACCCTCCAGATTTTCGCAACCAGTTTTAGCCAAAATCTAATTGCAAACTTTTGAGCAAAGGTAATTCCCTTTAGCCTGGCGGGGGCGGTCCTATTAGGGCAGTGAATGAACGGACTTGGCTGAAAACCCAACCGCCTTCTGGTGGTCGGAAGTCACCTGAATATCGGTAACCGACCCGCCAATACAAGGTTTGACCTGCCCTGAAACGACCAGAAAGGTTTTGATTTCTGATGACAATTTCTTGACCACCTATGTCAGGATTTGGGAGTCTATCACGCAAAGGAATGGTAACTGTCTGAGCAGCAGGAAAAGCAGGGTTGTCGCTAACTTGGACAATGTATTCGTCAGCACCTTGCGCTGATACAAACCTGAAGGTAACATTTGCAATATTGACATCACCAGTAGGTTCAAGCAAATCGGCTTGAGATAACTGCACCAAAGGAGTAAATGGACCTACTGTGCTTGAAGAAAGGCTATAAACCAGCCTGAAAGGCTCAATCTCTTCATCAGAGCCTGGAGGCGGTGGGGACTGTCTAACAGCGTTCACGAAGCGAATGGCATACCAGTAATGCAGACCGGGTTGAAGTGGTTGGTGTATGTAAGAAACTTCATATTCAAAATCTCCACGATTGAACTCGTCTCCCGGGTCGCCAAGGCTGCGATTGATTCTGGGTAATCGGTCTGCTGGTGTGTCTTCATCAATTTCAATGGAGACAGTTCCGCTTTCAAAGAAGTCGCCATCGTTGTATTCCTTTACAACTTGCCCATCCAAGATTGCTATGGGGTAAGTGCCTTCAGTGTTGATACCTGGTGCTGTGTTACGATAGACTTCAATCGCTACGCAATCCCTTGCTGGACCGAAGATGAGTTTAACCTGTCTACCATTGTTGATTACTATTCCAGTAAAGGAGGGCATCTCTGTTCCGCGCCTGCTCCGTCCGACAAGTGAACCTAAGACAGCAATGCCGAGGATAATAAGCAGAATGGTTGGAACGACAGAACCTGCTCCTTTCCTAACTTTGCGAACAGGCGGTTCAGTAACACCAATTTTGGGGAAATCATAGACACCAATGACTCGGTCTGGGTATTGGATTGGCACGATTTCTTCTTTGATAACTCCAGAAGATTGCCTTGCTTCTGCGCTCTCTATTTGAATAAGTCCAGTTCTATTGCGAACCCAAAAATCAGTTTCTGGGTCACGAACGAGCCGATAAACCCAAAATTGCATTCCCTCTCTAATTCCTTGATCATGACCTTTGTTGATGATAACTGTGTTTCCGACACGCTGCATGATTTGTCCTTCTGGAAGTTTTGTTGCTAAAACTTGTTGAGCAGCCTGATTGGCAGCAATGTTAATTGCTTGGTCAATCAAAATGTCTGGTTCTACGCCAGGTCTTGAAGGTGTCGTTGCAAAAACATTTGCACCGTTAAGAGGGACTTCCAAATAACGGTCATGAAAAAGCATTTGAAGGTGAACGCTCCCTTGACCTGTCTTTTCGTTAACGAAGGTTTTAAGGACTTTGCCATAGACTACGAAGCGAGCCTCAAGTCTTTTAGCGAGAGCCGTCAATTGATTGGGTTGAAGGGGTGGGTTTAACCTCAATTCTGTAAGAGCGTTCTCAACTTCGCTTCGTGAAACAACTTCATATTTGTTCGTATCTGCTAATGCCAATGCAACTGCATCTGCTGCTTTCCTGCCTATGATAGGCGAAATGCCTTGGCTAACATTAAAATCCAAGATGGCAACTCTCGGTATAGGTGTTGGCTTTGTTGCTTCTTCAAACCTTACTTGGGCATTTCCTATTCCGACCCACTGAATTGTTAAAACTCCAACAAGAATTTGGGCGACCAGTCGCCAAATTTTTTGTTTTCGCCAACGCATCTTCATTCCCCTCCGTCTTCTGTTTGAGCGTCGCAAGGGAACGAACCCTTGCGAACCTGCTCAATTTTTACCACCTCAAAGGCATGATTGCACGCACTTGCTCACCTCGTTCGCCATAGGCACGGACTTCAAGCAAGTAGAAACCTTTGGGCAGACCGCTATTGAGGCTTCGGCTGTCCCAAAGAATTCGTTTTTCACCTGCAGCCATCAACTTGCGAGGTTGAAGGGAAGAGACAAATCTTCCTGTCAATGTAATCAAATTGCATTCAACTTCAGCAGTTTCCGTCAAAGTGAAGCGGACGAGTAATTGACCGCTGCGAGTGATTTCTGGTTTCAATCCCACAATTTTCAACCCACTTCCAACCTTTCGCTCAGCAATTATTCTCAACCTCTTTACTGCAACATTTCCCTCTGCATTCCTTGCCACGAAAGTATAGCCTCCTGTCGTCCTCATGTATCTTGCCTCACCAGTTTCCATGTCAACTAAAATCAAACTTACATCCGAAGGAACTCTCTCGTTTACTCCCTCCCAAGAGACAGTCAAGTTTTCATTGCCAGCAGTTGCTTCAACAATTATATCCCAAACTTGTGGTCTCGCCGAGGGCGCTCTTATGTCGGCGTAAAGCAAAGTTTCACTCCGACCAAAGGTTGCAATTGAACCAAAGGTGAACCAGTTATGAACCCATTGTCTCAGCGAAGGTGGAGTTAACAAGTCAAGTGAATCCAATCCGTCTTTCGCTTTCGGTGAGACTCCAATTTGGAGAGTGCTCAAAACTTTATTGTCGTTAGTCAATTTGATAGGAAGCAGCCATCCATCACCATCAAAATTTAGCCGACCGTCAGCCAAAGCCAATTTGCTCCTTGACGGTCTTTCGTTTACCGCTATTTGCCTTGTAGGAATGTTATCAATCAGTAAGATGACACCTTGTGGTGCTTGCACATAAACCCAATAACCTTTGAAAGGCTCCATGAAAACCGAAGCGACATAACCTGTGGCAAATTGGTTCAAGGCAAACAAAGTATCATTTATCCAACCTTGAATCGCCGCTTCACGAAGAGGCAATGTTTGACCAGTCGCTCTGTTAGTGACCCTTGTTCTTGTCCAGTCAACTTTGAAGGGGAAAGGTGTCCCAATGAGCCACCATCCCTGTTTGTCCAAAAGAAGTGAGAAGGGTTGGTCACTCGGAGCAGGTGTTCCTATTTGAGTGAAATCGGTAAATTGGTCAAATCGGACAAAATAGCCACGACCAAGATGAACCGCATCAGCAGGTGGAACAGGAAAACGAACATAACGACCGCCTCTGTATCCAGTCATCGGGTCAGTCAAGTTCGGATTAGTCTCCCAAGTGATGATTTGGTTAGTGCCAAGCAAACTGTTAATTGTTATGCCTGTGCCTGTGTAATCGTAAGGGATACTGATAAGTTGGACTCCACGAGCAAAAGTATGTTGAGCACGAATTGAGAAATTGACATTTTGTGTTTCCGTCGCTTCTTGGACAACAACACCAGTCCGCTCTGCTGGGATTGATGTGTAACCTGGTGCTCTCAACCTGACAGTATATGTTCCCAAAGGCACATTAGCAACCAAGTAATTTCGGCTATAATTGCCTACAACGGTGAACTGAGCGTCAGTGACAACACTAATTACAACTTCCCCTGTTGCAGGTTGAATAACTTCAACGACTACTCCACCAACAGGAGTGCCATCAGCACGGGTTACACGACCAGAAATGCTTCCCGGTTGTGCTCTTGGCAAAGCCAAAGTAACTCTTGTTGTCGCCGCAGTTTGAACTTGAACGCCTGTGACACTTGCAGGTTTGTAGTTAGGAGCAGTTGCTTGGACAGAGTAAACGCCGACAGGGACATTCGCAATTGTGAAATTGCCTTGAGCGTCTGTTGTTGCGGAAGCAACGATAGTTGTGCCAGAAATCACTTCAACTATTGCATTGGCAATACCTTGATTAGTTTGGGCGTCAAGGACTTGACCTGCGATGGTTCCAGGTTCTCCTGGCAACTGGAAATCAACACCTGTGGTTTCTTGCCCTGCTCGGACAATAACTCCAGTTCTCGTCACGGAGGTGTGTCTTGGGGCGGAAGCAGTGACTTCATAAGTGGCATTGGGCACTCCTTCAATTCTGTATGTTCCATCAGTTCTCGTTGTGGCTGAGTAAGTGCTGGGAATTCCAGGAGGTAAGACAATAGGGTTGCCTTGTTCGTCGGCGACTATTCTTGCTGTCACTGTCGCTCCAACGATTGGGGTCGTTCCATCAAGTTCTGTCACTCTGCCACTAATTGAGCCTGGTGGCAATTTAGTCATAGTGAAATCATTGTTTTGGCTGACAAAACTTGTCACATTATCGCCATCACTTACCCCTTCAACTGAGGTTCGCAGCAAACGGGATGTCCAACCAGGGACAGAAACTTCCAAATCGTAAATTCCAGTGTTAAGCCCAATAATTTGGTAAAAGCCTCCTCGTTGCGTGAGAGCGCCACCAAAGATGATTGGCTGAGGTAAAAGGCTTCCTACTTGTGCCCTTACAGTGAAACCTTCCAAACCATTTCCTTGAGTGTCTACTACCCTTCCAGAAATAGTGCCTGTCCGTAGAAAGTCCATGATGTAGTTCATCAAAGTGTGACGGAAAACCAAACCTTCAACAAAAGTCGCCTGCCCAATGGTAGTGTTTTTGAAACCATTGTTTAGCGCTTCCATTGGGAAGAAGAAAGTGACAACTCGGTAATCGGTAGCAGGGTCACGATATTGGACAGCAGCATTTGTTCCACCTTGCAAGTAAGTGTAAGTTGCAAAAGCGCCTGCTAAAACATCTACCGTGTCCATGACCAATGCGTTCTCGCAACCGTCTCCTGTAAAACCAAAACTTGGGTTATATTGGCTGGCATTGATAGGTGGGTCGTAAGTAGTTGCATCATATCCAAAGCCAAGCAACTCAATTCCTGAAGCCGTCCCATGCCTTTCTTGGTCTGGGTCTCTAAGTTGACCGTCAACAGTTGGTCTCTCTTCATTATAACCAAAACCTTGTCCCCAATCATGAATGCCTGAAGCAATCAGTCTACCCTGAAGTTTGTGCCTTTCGGCTCGGTAAACGCTAATCAAATCAAGACTGTAGTCACCATAAAAGCCACTAACAACACGGGAAAAGCGAGCCTTCAAGTAGTTTGTCAAAAAGTCATTACTAACTTGTCCGTTTATGGTCAAAGCCCAACCCAAATCTTGTCCACTGGCTATAAACAATCGTCCACTTCTGCTCAAGAAAGATGCCAACTTGCCTTGAGTTACTGGGTCTTCAAGACTTCCTTTGTCAACCCAGATGCTGCCTATGTAGGGAGCGAGCCAAACTACTGCTCGTTCAGCATGCAAACGAGTTGTGTTCGTTATAGGGTCGGGGAAAGAGCGAGGCAAATAAAGGTTCAAAACTTCATCGGGCACAGGTCCTCGGCACAAAATCCTCCAAATTCCAACTAAATAGGAATCAGGGAAGGGACAATGTGATTCGCTTCTCGGTATAACTCCTTTGTTAGGGTTGAAAGGCACAAACAAAGGTCGGGGCTTTATGTCGCCGAAATAATAAGTTTCGGTTGGGATACCCGGATAGTTTATGAAAACCTCAAAGTTGCCAAGCCCTGATGCCCTTTGCGTCGTCCATTTTTGTCCGCAAGCGTAATCGCTAACAAAAAGCACATCCTTGTCGGCAGTAAAAGGTTTGGTAGTGCAACCAACGATGTTGTCATAGCCAACATTGGGAATTGCTTCAAGCGAACGATCGGCAATCAAAATGCGACCCTGTTGCGTCGTGATAATGGTAACATCAGGTGCAAGGTAATTGCCCGAACTAGGCATTACCATACTAAAAGTCCCTAAAGCCATGAAAGCAAAGATGGCAGGCATATTTCCTGCTCTGTCAATAGGCACAATAGTCACATAATAGTCACGAGGTGTTAATGGCAACCTGATGCGGCGAGTGTAAATTCCGTCGTTAGCCCTTTGATCGCCGTTTGTGCCGTTATCAAACAACTCAATAGCGTAAGGCTGAATTAATCGCCAATATCCGTCAACATCAGCACCTTCGCTGGCTTGATACATTAATTCCACAGTATTGACCAAGCCAACTTCATCGCCAGTATCAGGATTGAAGTTTACGATGAACCAATCAACTTCGTGGGAAATTGCTGCTTGGTCACCTGGGTTTTGCTGGCTGGCTCCATCTGGGAAGCCTTCATTGTGCACTGCCCACAAAAACATCGGGTTATCGGCACTCTTAAAAACGGCGTAAACCCTGTCAACTCCACTTTCTGGGTCATAAACATGTGCAGTCAAAGTTACAGTGTCGCCTGGCAAGTTGATTTTGGGTGTGATTTGGGGTAGCTTAGGGTTGCCAAATCTGTCAGAAAGCAGCGGAGGGAATATGTCAATGGAAGAGATGACCCAAATGTCCTCATTGCCATTGCGGTTCGTTACAAAAGCAATTCGCTCAATGTTGCCAGGGATAACCGGAAAAGGCTCAACCGTTGATTGGAATTCTTGAGTTCGGTTGCCAGAAGGTGAAACTTGCCTAATATTTGACCCTTGATCATCGGAAAGAAAGATGTCACGGTTACCATTACGGTCAGAAGTGAAAGCCAAACGGAAGCCACGACGACCCAAGTTAGTGCTTGGGTGCGTAAAGTAAACTGGGGCAGGTTCAGTGTCGTTTTGCCTACCACTTGTTATTGGTCTTTGATTCTGACCGTCGCCACGCATTACCCAAATGTGAAAGAAGGCTCCAGGTTGACCAGTAGTGGGATCAAGGTTGCTCTCGTAAAGGATACGACCGTCGGGCAAATAGGCTGGATTGCGGTTGACGCCTTGTGTAGTCAATTGGCGGATGCGACCTGTGTCCAAAGCCACCAAATAAATCTGATTGTTTTGCTCAAAAGCGATCTCAGCACCCGATGGCGCAACGCTGATGCGGCGAACACCACGAAGCCCAAAAGTTCGCTGTTGAATTTGAACGGGAGAAGTCCTCAAGTTGGCTGTGTATATGTCGGTGACACCACCTGAACTGATAATGAAAGCGATAGTGATGCTGTCAGAAAACCAAGAAGGGGAAAGTTCGTCGCCTGTTGGGATGTTTGGTGGAATGTCTCTTTCTGGAATAGCAGGGCGAGCGTTGCTTCCATCAGGGCTCATAAGCCAGATTCGGAAGCGTTGTCCAGTTCCATCATTTCGGTCTAAGCGACCATTGCCATTGCTATCAACGCTATTAGTGCTGAAAGCGATAATGCGACCGTCTGGCGACCAAGTAGGCGTTCGCTCGCTACCAGGCGCTTCCGTCAGGGGTAATTCCTGCCCTCTCGCTTGACGAGTAGCCAAAGCACGCTTTTGCCATTCCTCTCGCAATTGATTTTCCAAACCAGGTCGTCGGTTTTGAAGGTATTGACGAAGTGCCATTTGCCATCTCTCAGAGGGAATTTGCAAATCCTTTTTTCGTGACGGGAATGGATTGTTTGCAAAAGCAAACCAAACTATTCCCGCCATGACAAAAACGCCAAAAAGAATTTTCAACCAGCGGTTTTCATTTTTCATGGGTGACCATCCTTTCGGTCATTTCCCAATTTTGCCTTCTCCCGTCAGTGACGATTACCCGATGAGCACGGCGACTAAACTCAACATCGGACAATTGCCTAACCATTCTTTGCAAAATCGTCTCCCTTTTCACCCTCGTCTTACCCTTATCTCTCGTTCCTTGTTCGCTCTTTTCCATTCGCTTTAGACGCTCTCTAAAACTTGCCGTCAACACCCAAACCTCGTTGACGAAAGGTCGCAATCCCATTTCAAACAAAACTGCAGCCTCAATTGCAATCAACTTTATCCCTCTACCCTTCCACTCTTTGAGAGCAGCGTCAATCATGTGACGCATTTGAGGGTGTGTCAAGCGGTTAAGCCTTTTAAGTGCTGAGGGATTTTGAAAAACCCATCGCCCAACTTTTCCTCTGTCAAGTTCGCCAGAAGAAGTTAGGATTGTCTTTCCGAAAGTTGCCACCATTGACCTTAAGACTGGGCTTCCCCTTTTCACCAACTTACGATTTACTTCGTCGGCAGTGACAGTTTTGATGCCAAATTTTTGCATTTGCCTGATAAGCGTTGTTTTACCTGCACCCAAACCACCAGTGATTCCGATAACTTTTTTCACTCTATCACGACCTCCAAACCAAATTTTAATCTTGTTGTTTTCGCTCTTCTTTTTTTCCTTGCTGCGTTGAAGTTCCCAAATTGGGAAAAACATCACCTAAGGTAATTTGAGGCGATGGTTGCTGTTCCATGTATTGGCGTAATTCAAGCCTTTCTCGCTCTTGGGCGACTTGCCTCATGCTGAGCAAAATCCTTCGCTTCTCCGTCTCAACTTGGTAAACTTTCGCTTCAATTTCCTGACCGACCTTGACAATATCTTCTGCCCTAACATTTCTTCTCGTTGAAAGTTCGTTGTTCGGAATAACCCCTTCAATGCCTGTTGGCAACTTAACAAAAACACCAAAAGGGACGATGCGAGTTACTACTCCTTTGACTTTTGAGCCAACAGGATAATCTTGAGGTGCTGTTCTCCAAGGATCTGGCAACAACGGCTTTAGGCTCAACGAAATTTTTGGACCATCAGGTTCAAAGCCTATGACTGCGACTTGAAGCTTTTGTCCTTCCTTGACCACTTCTGATGGATGGTTCACTCTTGTCCACCCCATTTCGCTGACATGGAGCAATCCATCAACGCCGCCTAAGTCAACGAAAGCACCGAAATCGGCTATGCGCCTCACAGTGCCCTCCAAAATTGCACCTTCATACAACTTAGCCAAAGTTTCCTGCCTTCTACGCTCACGGTCTTCGTCAAGGGCAATTCTGTTGGAACAAAGGACACGCCTTTTGTCTCTATCAATCTCAATGATTTTGATTTTTATCGTACGACCGATGAAATGTTCCAACCTCCAACCAGAAGGGATGACAACTTGTGATGCTGGGACAAAGCCATCAATACCAAGGTCAACGATCAGACCGCCTTTAATTCTGTCTTTCACCATCACTTGCAAAATTTCTCCATTTTCAAAGGCTTCCTGAATTCGCTTCCATGCCCGCTCGTAGTCTGCCCTTCGCTTTGAAAGCAAAACCATCCCTTCCGTCTCTTCTGCTTTTGATTCAGGTCGCAAAACATAAACTTCAATCTTTTCACCTATTTTCGCCTCTTCAAGGTGATTACCGCCCCACTCACTGGCAGGTATGAAACCTTCAGCCTTACCGCCGATGTCAATGAGAACTCCGTCCTGACGAACTTGGACGACAAGACCTGTTAAAATTTCGCCAGTGCGAACAGGTTGCATCGCTTTGAAGGCTTGCATCATCTCGTCCATGTTCTCTGCTGGCATAGTCGTTTGTTCGTTCATCTTTTTCGCTCCCCCTTGATGAAGCACATTAGCCAGATTCCTGGTCACTTGCACCCTTCCTTTGATTTTTCTTTTAAGACTTACACATTTGCGTGCTGAACTTGCGGTGTCTCACTTTTTGCAATCGGTTGCCAAAAAAATTTTGTCATCTGGTTGCAAATTTTCAACTCCCATTCCGCGCAAATTCATTAGGAATTCAGTAACCTAACTGAAATTGGCTCGTTGAAAGTTTTACTTTTGCCGACAACCTGAATTAGGTTCTCTCGGATTGCGACCGTTTAGGCTTATGAGCCAGCCTTTACCAACTTCAAGATACATTTCTGCCCTCGCTTTGACAGCCCTAATTAAACCCAACTTCTCTTCCTTCATCACATGGCTAACCCCACGAAGGATCACTGTTTTGACATTCCAATTATGTTCACGAGCAAATTTATTGAGGGCTGCTTCAAGTCCATAGCCTAAATGCGAAAAATTTGGCAATTCACGAATCCGTTTTAGCGGAAATGCCCTTTGACCTGAGACCCAAGGGGCAATCAAGTGAGATAGGTCTGTCCAAATCCTACCGCCACGAAAAATTCCCAAAGTCATATCAACGCCATCGTGAGCAACAGGATAAGCAAGGTCTTCAATGTGTGATGGTTTCAGCCCTTTCAAATCAGCGTCAAGGAAAACAACAATAGGCTGACTAACTTCTTGTAGACCAATCCAGACAGCGCCGGCTTTTCCGAGATTTTTGTCAAGCCTTATTGCTGTGACGCTGAAATTTTTTGCGACCTTGAATGTGTTATCTTCCGAGCCATCGTCCACCAGAATAACCTGTCGCACAGACTCACAAGCAGTCACTGCTTCCAAGACCGCTGGCAATCGCTCTTCTTCGTTGTAAGCAGGTATGACCACCGCAATTTCCATCGCAATCACCTTCGCCTTTTTGACCTCGCCACGCTTATCAAGATGTTAATTCATCTTTGCGAAAAAAGAACCTCACTTTTGGGTTTCCGTGCTTTTTTGGTAAGGAAAAACCCTAAAATTGGCAAAGGCTCAATCTTTGCCTTGAAACGACGCTAAAATTTTAACGCCTCAAAGTTAAAGTCGTTCTTTACTTCAAAAGGCTTTTGATAAAGGATTATGGCATAGGACTATGTCCTTTCGCTCTTTACTGCAAAGTTTATCAGTGCTTGGTCGTCCATGCCACTGGCTTTAGCCAGTGGTTGATGACGAACTAAATTCTAACTTTGCAGCAAAGATGGTTAAAAGACTCACAGCAAAAGGAGGGCGAAATTGGATGGACAACTTGGTCTCTATGCTCACTCCAGTTGCTCCAATTTTAGGAATTGCTGGAGTAGCAATTGCCGGCTACAATTACTTGTCAATGCTCAAGCGTCCTGAAGGCACTGAGCGAATGCGTTGGTATGCTGAAGCCATTCACGATGGTGCAATGACTTTCCTCAAGCGAGAGTATCAAGCCATTTCAATTTTCGTTGTTGTGATGTTTGCAGTTTTGACTTTCGCTTTTTGGCAGAAGTCTCCTTTAATTGGTCTGGCTTATGTTTTTGGTGCTGTTTGTTCTTTATCGGCGGGCTTCTTGGGCATGAAGGCATCAACCCGAAGTGGAGTTAGGACAACAGAAGCAGCGAGGCAAAATGGCATGGGCGATGCTCTTGTTGTCGCCTTTACTGGTGGTTCGGTTATGGGTTTAGCAGTTGCTGCTTTGGGCTTACTTGGTTTAGGTGTTGTCATGCTTTTGGGCAGAGAAATTGAAACTTCTGTCTTGCTTCAATATTTGACTGGCTTTTCAATGGGAGCATCTTCGGTGGCTTTGTTCGCTCGTGTTGGTGGCGGAATTTACACCAAGAGCGCAGATGTTGGTGCTGACTTGGTAGGGAAAGTTGAAGCGGGAATTCCTGAAGATGACCCTCGCAACCCCGCTGTTTTAGCCGATAATGTTGGCGATAATGTTGGTGACACTGCTGGCATGGGTGCTGATTTATTTGAAAGTTATGTTGGCTCGGTTGTTGCAGCCATAGTTGTTGGTGCTTCCCTTGGTGCTGTTCGTGAAGAAGCATGGCGATGGATGACTTTGCCACTCGGTTTGATTTCCCTTGGTTTGGTCACTTCGGTTATAGGGGTTTTATCAATTCGTGCTTTCCGAAACCTTGAGCCTCAATGGGCCTTAAATGCTGCTGTTGGCATTTCTGTTTTGGCGTTCATTATTATTTCGGCTTGGCTTATCCCTGCTTGGGTTGGTTCTTTTGCTCCCTTTTGGTCAACTTTGGCTGGTTTACTTGCAGGTCTTTTCGTTGGCGGAGTTAGTCAATTTTACACCAGCGGTCCTCCCATAAAAGAAATTGCTCACTCTGCTAAGTATGGTGCTGCAACCAATATTTTGGCTGGTGTCGCTGTCGGCTATTTAAGCACTGTCTTGCCTCTGATTGGTATCGCTGCTGCTATTTGGGCTGCTTACGCCACTAACGGTCTTTATGGAATTGCCCTTGCAGGTGTTGGGATGCTGGCTACTATTGGCATCGTCATGAGCACTGATAGTTACGGACCAATTGCTGACAATGCAGGTGGCATCGCTGAAGTTGCAGGTTTTGGTGAAAATGTCAGGCGCATAACCGACAAGTTAGATGCTTTGGGCAACACCACTGCTGCCGTAGGTAAAGGTTTCGCTATTGGCAGTGCTGCTTTAACTGCATTGGCACTTTTCGCTGCTTACCAACAACAAGCCCAATTGAAAACCATAAACTTGACTGATGCAGCAACATTGGTTGGACTGTTCATAGGTGTTGCTATGCCTTGTTTGTTTGCAGCGTTAACTCTCAGAGCAGTGAGCAGGGCTGCTGATCAAATGGTTGAAGAAGTCCGCAGGCAATTCAGAGAATATGGCATCTTGGAAGGGAAAGGTCAGCCTGATTACAACAAATGCGTTGACATCGTTACCAAGTCGGCACTCAAGGAAATGGTTTTGCCCAGCATTTCAGCAGTGTTAGCCCCTTTGCTTGTCGGCTTTCTACTCGGAAAGGAGGCACTCGGCGGTTTCCTCTCTGGAGCGTTGGCTATGGGGGTTGCTATCGGTTTGATGATGGCTAACTCAGGTGGTGCTTGGGATAACGCAAAGAAGTGGATTGAAGAAGGAAATCTCGGGGGCAAAGGAAGCAGCGCTCACAAAGCAGCAGTTGTCGGCGATACTGTCGGCGATCCCTTCAAAGATACGACAGGACCGAGCATGAACATCCTCATCAAGTTAATGAGCATCGTCGCCCTTGTATTTGCACCCTTGTTCTTCAAATGATGGTTGTGAGCAAAAGCCTTTTGTCAAGTAATCGTTTCGCTCTTTAATGCAAACTTTGCTGATGGCATATGATGTGCAAGTTGGGAGATAGACAAGTTAACAGCGATTAAAAGACACTCAAAGCACAAAGCAAGGCACTCAACTTCAAATTTACGAGAACCGTCATCTTTGTGCCAGTTTTTTTAGCCTTAAAAGAGACCAAGTGAAGAACTTGTGCAAGTTAGCAGCCAAACTTGAGATGGGCTTATCGGCTTGCCAGAGGAAAAGGTGAAAGTTTTGTTGAGTTACCGTGCCAAATTGGGCTTTATAGGTTTCGTTGCCACGCATGAAATCAAAAATTTTCGCTCCCTCCCTCTGCGCTTCGTCAACCACTTTCGCCAGCAAAACTTTGCCGACACTGTATTTGGCAAATTGGGGGTTGAAACCGCAAGTGTAAAAGCCAGAGTAATCGCCACATTTGAAAGCGTAATAGGCAGCAGCAACAAAATCGTCAAGGCTAAGCCAGTGAAGACGCAACCAACCTCGCATCAGCAATCTTTTTGCCAACTCAATGTGAAACCTTTTGACTTTCGGAAAGATGAAAACGCCCGTTTGTCCCACTTGACCCCAGCGAAGCCGATGGAGCGCAAGGAGTTGCTGCATTATTCGCTCAACCTCTTCAGTGTTTTGGGCAAGCGAAAATTGAACCTTAAAGTTACGCAAAATTTGTCTCTCTCTCCTTTTGATTTGCTCCCTCAAGGATTTACTTGCTCGTTCACGCCAAGAGCCAGAATGGTTATCAAAGGATATTCTGTGACAAATTTCGCCTGCCAAAACACTCACCCTGATTTCGTTAGGCAAATGGCTTTTTTTCAACGCCAGTATCGCTTGACTATCTGTTGGCAACTCGTAAAGCGCAATGACATCCCAAAAGGAACGATTGTCAAAGAGCCATTGCCAGATGTGTTTTGTCAACTCTTGAAAACCTTTGCGTGTCAGAAAGTCATTGTAATCTGCGCTGCCACTACCGATGAACCGAACAATTCGGACGAAAGGCAAGAAAGGCGAGATTGAAGAAAAAAGTGGCGCCGCTGCCAACAAATTTTTGCCTTCGGTGACAGCGATGACCATCAACTTACCTTGCCCGAAAAATTTCCACCAAGTCGTTAGCCACTCGTGACTGAGGAAGATGCGTGCTTCAAAGGCGGTGCTGTTAGCGAGCAAATCGTCCCACTCTTTTTGCCATCTTGACCATTGGTCTAATTCAGTGAAGACTTTGATTTTGAAACTCATGGCTCATTCCTGCTCTTCTGCTTCCACAGGTCTTTTTGAGAGTTCGTAACTCAGCCAGAAAGTCAGCAAAAAGGCTAAGGCGAGAAAAGAAGCGCCAACGATAAAAGGAAACTTCAAACCCAAAGCCTTGCTGCTTGAAAACTTAATCACCAATTCAGCGATAATTCCGCCAACTGGAGCGCCAAAAATCGCTCCGATGCCTTGACCGCCGTAAATCAAGCCGACCGCAGCACCTCTCTCTTGGTCAGTTACAATTTCGCTGACTAACGCTAAAGCAGCGGGAAAGGCTAAAAGCCAAACAAAACCGATAAGCACACCCAACCCAGCAATAACGAAAATGCTCTTAGCAAAAGGGAAAAGAGCAAGCGCAATTGAGGCGCTCAAAAGAGCAATGCGCAGAGAAGTCTCGTGTCCAATATCGTCGGAAATCCTTCCAACTGGAACTGCCATCAAAGCAAGCGCACCAGCAGTAAAACCTATTCCCAATCCGAGTTCCAAGTCAGTCAAATGCAAAATTTGCTTGGCGTAGGGGACGATGACTGGAACTTGCATTGATGCAGCAAATTGACTGACACCAAAGACGGCTGCAAGGACAAAAACGGGGCGAGATAAGGCTGGCAGCCGAGCAAAACGAGGCTTGAACAAAAAGCGTTGATTTGTTTTGCTTTTTCTATCTCCCTGATCCTTTGATGAAGGCAAAAAAAGGAGAACCAGAATGCCAGCAAAGGTCAAAATTACAGCCGTGATGAAAAAGGCATGAGTGTAAGTTCCTGCATGGTGGTGAAGCAAAAATCCCAAAGCAGCGCTAATTCCCAAACCACTCAAGTAACTCAGATTGAGAATGCCTATCATCCCTGCACGATGTTCCTCAGGGGAATGGTCGGCTACGAAAGCAGCAATTGCAGGGAAAAAAGCGGCAAAGCCAACCCCTGTCAGCGGGAAAAGCAACATAACAGCATGGTGGTTGCTAACTGAACCGAGCAAAAGAGTGGTGAAAATGGCAATTAGCAAACCAATCAACATCACAATCTTCCTACCCCATCGGTCGCTCAAAGCGCCAAAAGGCGCTTTCAAAAAAGTTTCAACAGCAAGGTAGCCTGAAAAAGCCAAACCCGTAACATAGGGAGGCGCTTTGAGTTCATCACTCAAGTAAAAGTTGACAAAGGGAATGAGAGCGCCAAAGGCGATATCCGCCAAAAAGGAAATGACAAGAGTTCGTCTCAAAATTGGCTCTCGCTTCCAAAGTTCAAAATATGCCGAAAGCACATCTGTTCGCTCCCTTTCTCTCGCAAAGTTAAGCGAAATCAGAACTTAAGCATTTGAAGCCGTTTTGTAGGGTCAGACGATAGTCTGCCTGAAAAATGTTCACAAAAAGTTAATTGTTCGGTCGGGTTTCATTCGCACCTACCTTCAACTTCATAACTTCTGCGAAATACTTGAAGGGACTTTCGGAGAACGAAAAAACCAACCCAATTGGAAACTGCTCAAAAGAAGCATCAACACAAACAGGTTACTTACTGTCCTTAGCGCCAAAAATAACTTTGTCAATCTCCGACGATGCGAATAGTGGTGCACAAAGAGAATCGGCGTCCACCGTTTTCATAGACAAGTTCGGCAAAGGCTGCTGCATAGCCACTTTCTGGTTTTTGCAAAAGGAATTTCACTTCCTCTCCTTCAAGGGCAAGGGTTTTGCTTGACCATTTTGCATCTCGGAAATCTTTGCTGGATGACTGGGCTGTCCAAATCATAATTTCCTTTGGCATCGGTTCTGAGCGGATGGTGAGAATTTGGTTTGAGTTCTCGCTTTTCCAGTTCCAACTGACCTTAGGAAACTCAATGCGACCAGCAAGGTATTGGAAGAAGGCAACAAGTGTCCTCAAAACTCTGTCAATCCCACCTTCAAGCCCATGACCTGCGTTGGGCACATAAAGGATGTGTTTTTCGCCAGGTAAGTCGTAGAAGTAAAAGTTGGCTGCAGTGAGCGCCCAGTAGCGGTCATTTGTGCCATTGATGATGAGTTTGGGCATCTTCAATCTATCACGGTAAAAGTAAGGGTCAACAATTTGAACGAGTTCTCGTGCCTTGCCATTACCGACAACAAGGTCAACAAGACCACGCTTAACATACTCGTTTATTTGCTCGCTGTAAGTTCCGAAGACTTCCTTCTGGTGCTTCATTTGTGCTGGAATGTTCAAGTTATCGTAAACGATGGGTGCTATTCCTTTAACCCGATTGGGGTCTGCAACAGCGGTAAGCCAACTCGTCCAGCCACGCTTTGACGCTCCAGTAACAAGGAAGCCATTGACTTTTGTGTTTAATTCCTTTTCTGCAAATTGCTGAATTGCATCCATCGCTTTGACAGCGCTTTTGGTCATAGGTAGCAGGCAAGCCCATTCTCTATCGCCAGTCTCTAAAACCTTGACGAAGGTGTGGGCAATTAAATCGTCTTCAACGAGACCTTCAAAAAGCGGTTGATTTGGAACGGCAAACAAGACAGAGACGATGGCTTGAATTTGAGCGGCTATGGTAGAAGCGAGCAACCTCATTTGGATGTCTCCTCTGCTCTCTGTGCTTCCACCAGCGATGACCAAAACAGACAAATCCGTTGTGACCTTAGAGGGTTGAATGACAAGGAGAGTGTGCCGCCAATTGATTTCTTTCCAACGCTGAGATGTCAATTTGAGTTCGTAGATGGTGACGCCCAAAGGTGTTTCGCTTTTGCCCTCTAAAACCCAAGAGAAGGCTTCATCATCACGGTTAACATAGTCCAAAAGCAAAGGCTTTTGTTGCTGACCATAAATCTCAAGCAAAATCACAAAGCAAACCAAAATCAACCAAAAGCAACGCATGTCCTATCCCTCCTCTCTTAAACTGATTCGCTTTCAAATTTGGCTCGTCATTGCTGTTTGCAATTTTATCACTAAGCAGGGCAAGCATCACTGGCTAACACTGGCAATAATTTTGACGAGCAAATCAACGCTTTGGAGCGCCGAAGGGATGTCAAGCCTTTCGTTTTCGGGAGAATGAGGGCTTTCTTCACCGCAGCAAATCAAAAGGCATTTAATTCCATGCTCATTGAAAATGTTGGCATCACTGCCACCACCTGTTATCTCCCATTGAGGCTCAAGTCCCATCTTAGCCAAAGCCGATTTTATCAACTGAGAAGGTGGGTCATCTTCAGTGATTTTGAAAGAGCGGTAACTTTCAGTGACCTCAACTTCCGCTTTGCCACCACCTTTTTGAGCCTCGGTCTCAAGGAGTGAAACCATGTGGGCAATTTGAGCCTCCAACTTTTTCAAGTCATGACTTCTTGCTTCACCCCAAATTTGAACTTCTTCGGGCACGATGTTAGTTGCCAAGCCGCCCCTTATAATGCCGATGTTGGCGGTAGTCTCTTGGTCAATTCGCCCAAGCCTCATCGCAGCAATCGCTCTCGCTGCCAATTGAATGGCGTTGATGCCCCTTTCAGGTGATACTCCTGCATGCGCTGCTTTGCCTTTGACAACTGCCCGCAAATTCTTTTGTGAAGGCGCTTGAACGATAACTTTGTTGATGGGTGGACCACTATCAAGGACGAAACCAAATTTTGAGTTTATGCGTGAGTAGTCCAAATTCTTTGCCCCAAGCAAACCGACTTCTTCAGCGACAGTGAAGACGATTTCAATGGGACCGTGTTTGATGCCATCCTCCTTAAGAACACGCAAAAATTCAAGTAAGACACAAACTCCTGCTTTGTTATCAGCGCCTAAAATTGTTTTGCCGTCGGAGCGAACTTTATCGTCTTCAATAATGGGATTGACATTCTCGCATGGGACAACAGTGTCCAAATGGGCATTGAAAAATAGAGGCTCAACACCGTTGACATTACCTTGAACTTTGACTATCAAATTGCCTTGCTCTCCTCCGAAGGCTTTGCCAGCATCGTCCTCTTCAACTTCAACCGTTAGACCTATCACTTCTATCTTCGCTTTGACTGCTTGAGCGACTTTTCCTTCCTTGCCTGAAGGACTTGGTATGCGAACCAATTCCAAGAAATCGTTCAAAAAACGCTCCCTATTGACAGGCATTGCTACATCACTCCTTTCTCTCGGTTTTAATGCTACGACAATCTTTGCATTTTGAAGCAAAGAACGATTTGGCATTTCGCTTTTTACTCAAATTTTCGTTGACTTAATTGGAAGCAGATGAAATCAGCCTGAAAAATTTTAACAGGCTTCACTTGCGCTTACGATTGGACAAAATTTCTCGTTCAGTTGTAGGGGCAGGTAGAGCCTGCCCAAAAATTCTTCAGGCGGGTTTCACCTGCCCTCCCTCCCACCAACAACCTTTCAAGCAAAGAGCGCTGCATTTGCATCAGAGGAAAAATCTTTGCCAAACTTTGCATCAAGCAACGGAGAAGATTATCCGATGAATTTTTTGCTATGATTTTTCAAGCGAATTTCTTTGTTACAAGGCAAAACTAATTGCGTAAGTTCTGTCGTGAAAACGCTAAAGGGGGAGATGAGTTGCTATGGCTTTCAGTGAAGAGTTATGGCGAAGCATTGAGGGAATTTTTACTCGGATACTTGAACACCCGTTCCTGAAAGGCTTGACGGACGGAACACTTGACGAAGAGGCTTTCCAGTTCTATGTCGTCCAAGACGCTCTCTACTTGCGTGACTTTGCTCGTGGTTTAGCAATATTGGGCGCAAAAGCGCCAGAAGACAATTGGCTTGTTATGTTTTGCGAGCATGCAAAAACTGCTATCGTTGTTGAGCGTTCACTGCATGAAAGTTTCTTCCGAGAGTGGGGTATCACAGATGAGAAAGTTTATTCAACTCCGATGGCTCCTACAAACCTGCTTTACACTAACTATTTGCTCCGAGTTGCCTACGAGCGACCTTTTCACGAGGTCATAGGTGCATTTTTGCCTTGCTATTGGATTTACTTGGAAGTTGGCAAAAATCTTGAACTAAAAGGTTCACCCAATCCGCTATATCGGCGTTGGATTGATACTTACTCAAGTGCCGAATACGAAAGTGTCGTTCGCCAAGTTATTGAAGCAGCAAACAAAATTGCTGAAACTCTCACTGACGCCCAACGGGAAGCGATGCGACGACATTTTGTGATGACGAGCAAAATGGAGTGGATGTTTTGGGACATGGGCTACAGAAAGGAAGAATGGCAAGTTTGATTGCTTTCAACTCGTAACCTTTATGTCCTTTTGAAATTTGAACGAAGGATTTGCTCTTTACTTCAAGTGTTGTTGGTGAAGGCTTTTTCATCATCATGTTATGGGCTTTAGAAATTTCTCCAAATGAATTCGGTGCTCATTTTGTTTGTCATCAACCACTGGCTAAAGCCAGTGGCATGGCTAACTGCGCACTAACGAACTTTTGGGTCAGGTGGACATCAAGTGCGAACATGCTCATCTTCTGCCACTGCCCTTTAAGTATCATTCCATCGCCATTGCTGCTTTGACTTACGAATTCACCTTTACTGAGGCAAGGACAATGCCTTTCCACCTGATTTTGCTGATCGTTCGGCATATTCCATAACTGCAATCACTTTCATTGCTTGTTCAGGCTTGATGGCTAACTCTTCACCGTGAAGCAAATGGTTGGCGATATTGCGGTAAAACTCATGCCAATTGCTTTGCCGATAGGGAATTTTTGTTTCTGCTGGGTTGCCATTGACGAAGAATTTGATGCGGAACTGGTTTTCTTCGCTAACTATTGCTCCATCTGTGCCCAAGATAAACCATCTTGGCTTGGTCTCAGCGGAAATGGTTGAAAACTGAACATCTGCAATTGCACCGTTAGCGAACCTAATGAAGGCTTGAACATGGTCTTCAATAGAGACATCTTGCCATTTGATTTTGTGGAACGAACCTGTGACACTTTGGATTTCGTGGGGTATGATTTGCAAAAGCCACCAAAGATAATGAGCGCCCCAATCGTAGAATAATCCACCTGATGCCTTTTTATCCGAGCGCCACGCCCAACTCGGCTTGTGATAACCACCGCCGAACATCTCAACATGGAAAATTTCACCGATAAGTCCACTTTGCAAAATCTCACGCAAAGCCAAAAAATCACCGTCCCAATGGCGGTTGTGGTAAACAGTCAGCATCAAGCCCTTTTGTTTCGCTGTCTCTATCATCGCTTTTGCTTCCTTGACAGTGATGCACATCGGCTTCTCAACGATAACATGCTTGCCTGCCTTCAGGCATTTTAGAGTTAATGGTGCATGAGTGTTGTGGGGTGTGACGATAACCGCAAGTTCAAAATCTTCATGAGCCAACAAATCCTCCACGCTTTGATAGGTGTTGATTTGCGGAAAATCCCTTTTTGCTTCTTCCAATCGCTTTGAGTTGACATCGCAAATTGCTACTAACTTCATTGCATTCGTCTGCTCAATTTGCTCAGAATGGAACTTGCCCATGCCATAGCCAATGACAGCGCAACGAATTTCTTTCATTCCCTTCACCATTGTCCATCACCTTCTGATGTGATTTTTGACGCAAAGGCAGTTCTTACGAGCCACTGAAATTTGGCTTAAAAAGAAAGCCTAAATTAGTTGGCTTTAGAGCCTAAAACATAAAAACTTCACGCACAATAGCGAGCAAGCCGCTCGCTAATTTTATGGTTTTTCGGAAGGCAAGTCTATGGCTTGCCGATTTTTTATCAGTCATTAGCCTAATCATCCGAAGTTTCTTTGCATCGGCTATAAGCCAACGCTACTTTGTGTTATTTTATGTCAGCGTTAAAGGGTGAGTGCTATCTTTTAGTAAAGTGATGTTGTGGAGGTGATAACTTTGAACTTTCAAGATTTGCTGATGGCTTTACAGCAATTTTGGTCTGAGCAAGGTTGCTTGATTGTGCAACCTTTTGACATGGAAGTTGGCGCTGGCACGATGCATCCTGCAACGGCTTTGCGTGTGCTTGGACCTGAGCCTTGGAATGTCGCTTATGTTCAACCGTCAAGGCGTCCGACAGACGGTCGCTATGGTGAAAATCCCAACCGCTTGCAGCATTACTATCAGTTTCAAGTCATCATGAAGCCTGCACCTTCAAACATCCAAGACCTTTACCTTGAAAGTTTGCGCAAAATCGGAATTAAGCCAGAAGAGCATGACATTCGCTTTGTGGAAGATGACTGGGAATCGCCGACCTTAGGTGCTGCAGGTGTCGGGTGGGAAGTTTGGTTAGATGGAATGGAAATAACTCAGTTCACTTATTTCCAGCAAATGGGCGGTTTTGAACTCAATCCAGTCAGCGTTGAAATCACTTACGGACCTGAACGGATAGCCATGTATCTTCAAGGGGTTGACAGCGTCTTTGATTTAGAATGGGCACACGGCATAACCTATGGCGAAATTCACAAGCGCACTGAGTATGAAGGCAGCCTTTACAACTTTGAATTGGCTGATACTGAAATGCTCTTTCGTCTCTTTGACATGTTTGAGCGTGAAGCCGAACGAATTTTGGAAGCAAATTTGGTTTTTCCTGCTTTTGAATACACCCTCAAGTGCTCTCATACCTTCAATTTGCTGGACAGCAGGGGAGCATTGAGCGTGATGGAGCGGACAAGATACATCAAGCGAGTTCAAAGGTTAGCACGAAAATGTGCTGAAGTTTATTTGAAACTCCGTGAGAGTTTGGGCTATCCGCTTTTGAGAAATCAAAAACTGTCGGAAACTCTTGTCAGCACTCAAAGTTGATTTTGCCTTTTCACAACGCTGCCCACTTCCACCAAACGATCCAAGTAAGAAAAGCAAGTAAAACAACAGTGGCAAAAATGGCTTGCCAAACTAACTTGCTTGGGACAATCCGAAAAATTCCGACCGCAAACAAATAAGCCATCGCCGAATGGGCTGGATAAAAGTAACGGGCTTGGGCTTGAAAGAAGTGGTAATTGAATTGAAGGAACTCTACTAAAACGAGCAAAAGCAAAACGAAAGGCAAAACATGAGCGAAAACAACATTCCATTGCCTTTGCTTCATGGAGTTTGCACAATAACGGCAAATTTCAACACAACCCAAAGCAATTGCAACCAAAGCCCAAACCCCGATGATTGTTGCAATTAGCACCCAAATCCAGTTGGGTTCATTGCCTTCAAGAAGCCGAGCCAAACCTTTAACTGCTTCGTTAGGTTCGCCGTAAATTCCAAGCCATGTGAAGAAGGTGATTTGCGCAACCCATGTGATGTAAGTTGTCAATGGCATCGTCCCATGTTTAGCATAACGACCGCTTGGTTCAAGAAAATCGCTCGGTTTTGGCGAATCTTTGAAGCCCTCCAAAAATGCTTGAACTGCCAAAGGGTCGCCATAAAGCATTGTGTTGCGCCAAAGCCACCAACCAGCAACAAAAGCAAATGCAAAAAAAGTGACAGCGAGAAAAAGCAAAAGTTCGGGAACAGAAAAAGAAGAGATGTTTTGAAGAAGTTGCACATTACTCTTTCGCTTTTTTGACGAAGCAATAGGCTTGACGGGTTGCTTTTCGGCTTGAACAGAAAGCAAAGCGATAGCAATTAATGCCAAAGGCAGAACGATGATGTTGCTGCTTTTAGCCAAAAGCGCTACTCCGCTCAGTAAACCAGCGACTGCTGCTTCCCATAACCTTTGCTGTTTGGTCTTTTCGCCTTTTGAAAGGCAAACATGACAAAGCCACAAAATTGCCATTCCTGAAGTTGCTCCTGCAATTGCATCGTTGCCTACGGATGCACAAACGAGAAGGTGAACAGGCAAAAGCGAAGCAAAAGCACCAGAGAGAAAAGCAATAGGAAGCGCATCTTGCTCATTGCTTTTTAGGCGCAGTGTCAGCAGGAAAGCAACTACTACAACGAAAGCACCCCACAAAGTTGAAGTAAAGCGGGCTGAATATAGCGCCATCAAGTTTTGTTCGCCGTTTCCCAAAAAAGGAGCAACGAAAGGAAGTGCTGTCAAATAGTAAAGTGGAGGTTGGTGAGCCTCGTATGTGCCTTCATATTTGCCGTAAAAGATGGGCAATTTGCCAGTTCGGTAAAGATGTTGGATGTAGGCGAAATGAGCACCTTCGTCAGGTGCACGCCACGCTGGAAAACGAAGCAGGTAGGCGATAGATGCAACAAAATGAAAAGCCAACAAAATCGTTAGTGCCAAAAAAATTTTGCTTCGCATGACTTTAGCCTCATTATTGGCTTAGGGTTAACGCTGCGATTGTCAAAGCGAAAATCGCAACTGCCAAAATCAGGCACAAAAACAGAAACCTCCAGACAAAAGTAAGGTAGTGGGTTTCGGTTTTGCTCTTAGTTTGGGGACTCAAAAGGTTAAACTTGGTCAGCATCCATTGACCACTCGCCAACAGCCAGTCTGAACCTCGCCAACAAACAGAACTCTCAAGTTTGGGACGAAGCCAATAACTCCAAGCCAAAGAGGTAGCCATATTTTTGCTGCCAAAAGCCAAAGTGAAAAATCCGTAAACCCAAAGAACAACCGCTAACGACCACTTTTCTGAACCGCTTGGTGTGGTTGCAACTGTGGTTGAGAGAGCCAATAATCCAAAAAGGACAAGACACTCAATTAAAACGAAACCTCCTTCCATCAAGCCCAAAAAGAACGCATATCGTTTGACATTTGGGGTCTCACATTTCTTTCCTGCAAATACGCTCAAAAAGACTTGAGGCGATTTTTGAACTATTCTTTGAAGGCTTAAGGCTTTCAAGAAACTAAGCCCAACACCCAAAACTACCGCTGCCACTGCCAACCGAATGGAGACGAAAGTCCATCCTTTTATGGCTACTGATGCAGCAATTAGGGCAGCGAGACCTGCAGCGCACCACAAAATTCCGTGCGCCCATTTCTCGTAAAAATGCTTTTCTACCAATTCCCAACATTGGTGCAAATTTCGTTCATTGAGCCAATCTTGATCGTTCATTTCTTTCGCCTCCTTACCACCTCTGCGATTTCTTTTGTTCTTTCCTGCCACAACTGCTCAATCAGCCCTTTCCTTTTGCCATCGGAAATCCAACGCTCCAAATCACTTCCTTTTGGGACAAACTGCCAATCAATTAGGACATGAGTGACACCAAACCGATTCCATTCGTCAATCAAATCCTCAACATTCCGTATGCGTTCGTAGTGTATCATCCTGTTGTGACCACTTTCTGCCCAAAAGTATCTTCGGTCAAGGTAAAAACCCAAAGGCATCCCATATGTCGCTATGACTGAACGCTTTGGCAATGCCTTATTGACGAATTCTGCTATCTTGTAAGTTGGCTCTGCCCTTTGCAAAAATTCGTCGTTAGAAATTAACCCGACGGCAACAGATAAGGGCGTTAATGTTGTGGCTTGCCAAAGGGCAACGAGAACCCCATAGGAAAGTCCTACGGAAATAGTGCCACGAGTTATGACAGCCGTCAATAGCCCTGACTTTAGCCATTTTGATGCGCCCCAACCTGCAAAGACTGAAAGGCAACCGAGCGCTGGCAGCAAATATCTCAAATATTGAGCCTCCATTAACCACCAAGCAAACCAAAATAGCATTACGATAACAGGAACGCTAACAGCGAAAGGCAAAGTTGTAAGTGCAATTGTGAAGATTGAAACTGGAGTGAGAACAAGTGGCAGGAAACCGATGCTGAAGTTGGGTAAATCTTGGTTGTCAAATTTTCCGCACTTCCATTGCATTCTGCATTCGCCCCAATTTTTGCAACTTCCAAGCCATTGTCTTGCGCACTTGCCGAAGCGAATTTCATTTAAAGCCATGTTGAAAGGTATCGCAATCGTGGTCAAAAAATCTCTGCTACCGCCAAACTCTCGGTTTGAAATGGTGTAAGTTTGAGCCATCTCTTTCGTCCAGTTTTTGCCCCCGAAAATTCCATAGGCGAAAGGAAAAACAGGATTGCCCGTCCATAGCCAATTCTTGACATACCAAGGCGATGCAATTGAGGCTGAAAGCAAAATTCCAATTGCCAGATGAGACCATCTCGGTTCGCCAACTCGCCTTATTGCCCATAAACCCAAAGGAATTAACAAACTGATGAGCAATAAGCCTGTGTATTTAGTTCCTGCTGATGCGCCAGCAAATATCCCAGCGAGAATTAGCCACCTTCCATCAGGCTGAGAATGGAAGCGAGAAAGTGCAAAAAGGGAAAGCAAACTGTAGGCAGTGAGGGCTAAGTCAACATAGGCGGTCGTCGCTTCAAAAAAAGCAATAGGCAAAGAAGCGAAAAAGACAACAGCAACCAAACCAAGCCTCAGACTTCGCTCCTTGACAGCAGTTCCCCAACAAAGCAAAGTCATTTGGCAAATTATGAAAAAGAGCCAATGGAAAAGTTTGGCGACCGATGTGCTTTTCAAACCCGTCAGACCCAACCCAAGCAAGTAAAGCATTTGAGCAGTCATAGGAAATTGAGCGTGATGGGAAAAAGGGATGTAGTTTATGCGACCGTCAAGCCAGTAAAGTTTCGGGATAGCAAGGTGATAAGACAAACTGTCCCACTCGGTTACTTGTGTCGGAGGGACGAAACAAAGTAACATAGCCAAAAGGTTTAGAAACAAAAGCAACCAAACCCAAACTTTCTCCCAAAGGTAAAGTTCGCTCCAACCTTCACTGAAAGGAGAGGCAAATTGTCTTGTCTTCAGGAAAAGCGGAAGTTCAGTGAAACCAGAAGCGAAACAGAAACCCAGAAGAAGGTAAAGGACGGTTTTTTGAAGCCAACCTAACAAACCGATGAAAAACAAAGAATAAGCCACAAAAATCGTCCCCAAACCCAAAGAAATTGGTAGCAACTCAAGAAAGGAAACACCAAAGGGCAAAAGCCTTCGTGCTAAAGCAATGCCGATGCTCAAAATTGCAAGGAAACACAAAGCGAACAAAAACAAATCAATCGCCCTTTGGACAAACTCCATTCCTTTCACCGCCTCCTCTGATAACCTCTTCAGGTGTAACAATCAAATCAGCCTTGACATCTTCTTCGGTAATCCATTTGGCAAGGTCATCGGCAAACTGGAGTGGGTGGACAATTGTCGCTATTTTCGTCCCTTTGTGGGCAAAGCCACTTTCAAGGAGCATATGCCAATATTTGTCGCCAAACTCTTTTCTTGGAGTAAGCCTGTTGCCTTTTCGGTCAACCACGACGCTTGACAGGACAGCAAGGTCTACAGGTTGAGATAGAGGTTGACCATATCTCAGGAAGTTGTCAACATTTGTTGCTGCCTTGATAGTCTTCCTTTCGGTGATTTGCAAAAGTTTTGGCTTACCTTGCCTAATCAAAGGCTGTGGCAAAGAGATTGCGAGAATTTTGCCGCGCTCCAAAACCAACTCTCTAACCCTACGAAGCACATGGTCAGGTGAAACGAAAATGACTTTTGCTTGTTCAAACTCAATTTGCTGAGCCAAAAGTTCTGCTGCCCTTTCCGCACCGATAAAATTCGGGACTTTACCAAAGACATCCAAGGGGAAAGTTAAAACTCCCGCCGCTTCCATCAAATGCCAAATTCGTCGTCTTAACCTTTCACGGCGATTTAGAAATCGTGACAAGGGGATGCGACTGGTCATAACTCTTTCATTCCCTTCAATTGCCTTCACCTTTCCTCAAATCGGCAGGTGGATGGGTTTCAAGGAAGCGCAAAAGTTTTTGGGCTTGTTGCCTTAACTTTTCTGATTTGCTGGTTCGCAAAAAATCCTTGAGGGCTTCTTTGGATTCTTTATCTTGTCCCAAAGCCAGATGAGTAACCGCAAGATAGAAACGGGCTTCTTCTGCTTCTTTTGTGTTCGGGAAGCGATTGATGACTTCACGAAACTCTTCTATGGCTCGGTGCGCCAACTTTGCTTTGTGAGTAGCAAAGTAAAGACCAAGATGAAGCCTCATGGAAGCATGAAATCCTTTTTGGTTTTTAGGGTCAACTTTAAAAAGTCTCTCTGCCAAAGGTAAACCACGCCGACCATCGCCACGCTCCAGAAACCAAACCGCTGCCTCGTAAACTGTTTCAGGGTCATTAGGGTTCGCCTTTAACCTTCGTTCAACAGTGTCAGTTCGCTTGCCAGCAAGGAAGGCTCTAAGGAAAGCAGCAAAGGCATCAGCGTTCAAGTGCCCAACGATTAAATCGGCTAACTTGCCTTCGCTGTCAGTTATGACGATAATCGGCAGTGGAGAAAGTTCGCCACGCTTTGGCAAAAACTCCTTCAGTTTCTGCTTTTCCTTTTCAGGGTTCAACTTCACAACGACAAAACGCTTCAAAAGGCTTGAAAGTTGGGGATTGTCAATAGTTTGAGCGGAGTAGCGTTGGCAAGTGAAACAATTAGGGTCGGAAAAATAGGCTAAGACATATTTTCGCTCTGACTTCGCCTTTTTGATTGCATTCTCCCATTCGCTTTGAGCACAAACAGAAACAACGAAAAATGCCAACAAAATAGCGACACAGAAAACAGCAGGCATGTTTTTCCACCTCCTTTGGATTTTTGGCTGCGCTCAAATCATTCTGTCATGAATTGAAGGTTTGTGCACTACACTGAACGAAATTACAGGCTTTTAACACCCAACTCATCAATAATGCCTGCAACAAGTTTCCAATCGGTCAAGTCGTAAAGGGTTTTGTCTTGGGGAATGGGTGAACGGACGAGCGAAGGTGCTTCGCCTTTCATGGCTTCATTCCACTGAAGTGGCAAACGCTTTTTTGAAGTTCCAACGCTCCAAACGGGGACGCCTATTTGGTTTGCAAAGGACGCCAAAATTTTCGTCCCAACTTTATGCACCAAGCCATCTTCACACCAAGCATCCGCACCTAAGAACACAATTTCGCATCCCTTTAGCCAAGCAAAGGCTTGTAAATCTGCGACAAGAGTGACTTTGAGATTGGCTTTTGAAAGCGCTTTCGCTAAGTCAATACCTTCACCGCCAGGAAAAGATGCTGTGCAGATGATTTCCAAATTCTTACCTTTTCGGCTCGCATGGATTAAGGATTGATGCACAAGTGAACTGAAGGAATGGGTCAAAATTTTACCTTCAGGAAGCCATTCGGAAGCGTGAGCAATTGAGGCTTTGGTGCTTACTTCCATTTCGGCAAGAAATTGATTGAGTTGAGATTTCAAAACTTTCGGATTTTCTGCATACCCGTAAGTTAACTGAGCGAGATGCCACAAAGAAGCCATCGCTGGGTGAGCGTTGTAAATTTGCGTTGCTGCTTCAATCAATTTTTTAGTTTCAACCTTACTTTTTGCCATTTGCATCAAAAGTTGAGCCGACCTTTTCGTCAAAGCGGTAGCGCTTCTTTTTCGGTCAAGGCAAATTCGCTTCAACGCTTTTCGCCATTCCTTCATCATCGCTCACTCCTTACAGGTTACGAGATTGACAAACGAACTGAAGATGAACTCTGCCAAAAAAATTTTTGGTAGGCTTCGCTCTTTGAGACTAAGAAAACATCAGACGCTTGTGTCAAATTTGTAAAAGGTGGGAGAGATGCCAGTTTACGAATGGCAAGGACGAGATTTAGCAGGGCAGCCACAGCGGGGAACGATTTATGCCGAAACAATTGTTGAAGCGCAGGAAAGGTTGCGTGAGCGAGGAATTCAGCCAACTTTGCTTCGTCCAGTTCAGCAGAAAACAAGGGGTTCGTGGTGGGCAAGGACTGTTGGGCTTCGCCCTTCAGTGCTTGGTCAGTTTTTCCACAATCTTCACCAATCCGTTCGGGCAGGTGTTCCACTAAGGGACGTTTTGGAAACAATTGCTAAAATGCCAACACCTTTATCGCCAGTTGCCCAACATGCAGCCAAAAGAATTAGCGCTGGCGTCCCTCTTTCCCAATCGCTTGCTGAAACAGGTGTTGCTTTCCCGCCCTATGTTATCCCGATGATTCAAGCAGGCGAACAGAGCGGAAGGCTTGATGAAGTTTTGAGTTATCTTGCCGATTTTTTCCAAAGGGAGCACCGAACTTGGCTTATAACTTGGGGAGCGTTAATGGGTTGTTTCGGTTGCTATACTGTCGGTTGCGTTGTGCCAGTGGCTTTGCTCATCATCTTCGCTTTGCCGAAAATTATAACTTTGGTCTCTCGTGACCCTCAATGGTCGCTCGGACTTTACCAGCAAATGTTCGGACCAGTCAAATATGTCCTTTTGGGAATCTTGGTCTTTTTTGCCTTTTACCTGCTCAACTGGCTTTTCTCACGCAACCCCAAATTAGCCCTTTGGTGGGATGGAGTTAAAATGAAATTGCCACTTGTTGGATTGCCTCAACAGCGAAACGCAGTAGCGAGATTTGGGCGAGTTTTGTCAATGCTTTATTCGGCTGGAATTACACCTGCTGAAAGTTTGATTTTGGCTGGACAGGCTTCTGGAAGTTTGACGATGGCTCATGCCACTCGCCAGCAAGCGACAAGGTTAAAACAAGGAGCAAAGTTCAGTGAAGCCATCGCTTCAATCCCTTTCATTCCGCCAACAGTCATTCAAGCAGTCGCAATAGGAGAAAGGACTGGCAATTTAGATGAAGGTTTGAAGCGAGTTGCTGAAATGCTTGAGCAAGAGGCTCAGGCTATTCAAGCGGCGAAACCTTTTGCTTTGGGAACACTTTACTATGCACTCATTGCAGCAGCACTTGTCTTCTTAGTCATTTGGGCTTGGCGCGCCTTTATCAAACTTTACGAAACTGTGCTCCAATGGACAGAAATTCCCTAATTGCTTCTCCTATAATTCCATAAAGCCTTACGCTCAAAAGTTTGTCGGCAACAGGAATTGCGCAGTTGGCATCGCTTCATATTGGCAGACAAAAGTCTGCAACCATTTCAAATTTGAATTGAGTAAAATTTGGCAAAAGAGGTGTGAAGGCGATGGTTTGGTGTATGGTCTTTGCAATGCTGTTAAGCGCAGATGGCAAAAAGTTTCAAATTGTCAACTTGGCTCAACATTGTAACCAAACGCTTCATGCTGATTGGAATGACCCGAATTCTTTTGCCGGATTGATTGCGGGCAAGCGTTGGGTTTTGGGTGTCCCTTTCGTCATCGTTGACCCAGTGCTGAACAAGGGCAAAGCAATTGTCCGCAATGCCGAAATTCCCATTAATGCCAGCGCCAATTTCCTTTTCGCTTTGATTTCAAACTCGCAGCCCAACGCTCAATTGATTTTGCGTTTCGCTGATGGCAAAGAGCAAAAATTTTCGCTTGCCGAAGCAGTTCCTGTCATAATCGCTCATCCGCCACTTTACAGTTGGCATATTGACATGGTTGTGATACGGACGGGACGAGGGACACGGGACGAGAGACGAGTGATTGTGTCAATTCGGGTTGAGGGGGCGGATTTATTTGCGCTGACTTTGAGCACACACAGCGAAAGTGAGTTGCGAGAGACATTGACGGCTATTAAACGCAAGCAAAATCAGTGGCAAGAGGAACGAAAACTTGTGGCGAAACTGAACGAGTTGAAAGAGACTTTGTTGCCCTTGAAAGGGCAAATTGTCGTCTTGCCAGTTCCGCCACCTGAGTCTGCACGAAGTCATCCTTTGTTTCCGCCTTTGAGCAAATCAAGTTTGACAGAAAATTGGACGATGCTTTTACCATCGCAACTCATTGACGAGACTTTCTTCACTGCCCAACGCTTTCCCATCGCTCTTTACCTTTCGGGCGAACGGTCTTACTACACTGTCAGGGAGCAAAATGACGCTGTTGAAGCGATTCGCAAATTTTTGCGAGACGGCGGAATTTTGCTGGTTTTCGCATCTCAGCCCTTTCCGTTTTACTACGACCAATCCGACAAGGTTGTCGGCAACTCAGAAGCCTTTGGGCTTCCCATCCGTGGCGGTTGGGAGGAGCCACCTAAAGGCATCAAGTTCAATCTTCATCTCAATCCAAACCAAAACATCGTCACCGATTTGCCAGAAATAATTCCGTTTCCGACAGAAGGCGATTTGCGTTGGCGACCAATTGTCAAGCCCAAAGGTGTTGAAGGCGTTGACTTCATTTACACGCCGATCTTGACTTTGCGAGACGATAAAGGCAATGAGTATGGCGACGGAGTTGCGATTTTGGAATACCGAAAGGGCGATTTTGCTTACGGTCGGCTCGTCTATGTTTGGCACACTCTTTGGCAAACAGAAGCAAGGTTGTCGTTGTTGACGGGACTTTTGCGTTGGACTGTGCAAACTGTTCAAGAACGACCGCCAATTGCTCAGACCATTGTCTACCGAACTTCAAAGCCTATTCGCATTGACGGAATTTTGGACGAACCAGAGTGGCAAATGGCTTCACCTTTGGAACTGAAAGACATCAAAGGGCGCAGCGCACCAAA
>JANXCD010000040.1 GCA_025060305.1 Armatimonadota bacterium
AGCCAATTCATGAAATCAATCCAGTGTGAGTTTTCCCAAAGAGTGCCTCCGCCCATTTGAGCGTCGTGGACCCAGCGGGCTGGCGAACCACGAACGACAGCCCAAAGGTCACGAAAGACGACAGGTCTTCCAATGCGGTTAAGCCAATCCTTGATTTTTTGAGCATCTTCGCTGAAACGCATGACATAGCCAATCTGAAGAATTACCTTAGCCTTCTTCACTGCTTCGTTCATAGCACGACATTCCGCTACGCTCATAGCCATTGGCTTCTCGCAAAAGATGTGTTTGCCCGCTTGGGCAGCAGCGACGACCACCTCGGCATGTTTGCCTTGGGGAACTAAAACGAAGACAGCGTGAATTTTATCGTCACCCAAAACTTCATCGTATTTGGTAGTCCATCGTGGAACATTGAATTCTTCGGAGCGTCGTTTCGCTCTCTCTTCGTCTATATCGCAAACGACTCTCACTTCTACATCTTTCAGAGAAGCCATCGTGCTAAGGTGCGCTCCGCTGATGCCTCCGCAGCCGATGACCCCAACTCCGACCTTACGCTTTCTCATCGCAGTCATCACCTCTCCAAGTTTCGGTTGCGTCGTAAGAAGATTCGGCGTTACAATTATAGCCTACGCTAATTCATTAAACTTCCTGCGGAATAGTGAGCGAGTCATTCCCTACCTTTTCTATCTCAACTGCTTCCTCTTTCATTTGCGTTCAGATTGGGTTAAAAACGATAGCAGCGTCATGATTAAAGAGTTATAACGCAAAGTTTATTCAATCAGTGGCGTTCCAAACCACTTTTTCGTTTTCCGCCAAAGGAAAACCTTGATGAGCGCTATTGCTGCTTCAGCGATGATTTTGCGTGAAAGTTTTGATTTGCCGTGCCTTCGGTCAAAGAAAACGATGGGAACTTCGCTGACTTTCAAACCTTCCCAAACTGCCAAAGCAGTGCTCAAGTAAAGAAAACTGTAGCCTTCTACTTTCAGTCGGTGCAAATTTAGTTTTGCAAAAGCGTCATGTTTGTAAAGTCTAAAGCCACTGGTGCAATCTCGGACAGGCAAACTCAGCAATTTGCGTGCAAGCCAGTTTGCTCCTTGCGAAAGGATTTTCCTGTAAAGCGACCAACCTTCAACACTTCCACCAGTGACATACCTTGAGCCAATCGCCATATCTGCACCTTCTTTCAATGCTTCAAGCAAAACAGGAAGTTCTTTTGGGTCATGGGAAAAATCGGCGTCCATATGACCGAGAATTTGACCGCCTAATTTTGAAGCATAATCCAAACCTGTCAGGACAGCAGATGCATAGCCAAGTTTAATGGGTCTGCAAATGATATGAATGCGTTTGTCAACGGCAGCCATCTCACTTACAATTCTTGAAGTTCCATCTGGAGAGTTGTCATCAACAACGACAACATTTGCGTTAGGCAAAGATTGAAAAATTTTATCCAACAAAATGCCGATGTTTTCTGATTCGTTGTAAGTCGGCACAGCCAACCAAACGCTCATCTTTCGCCCATCCTTTCAACGCAATAATGAATATGCATTCGCAAAAGGATTAATCTCAAATGAACTTAGTCAATAAGTATTTCGCTGAACAAAAACTCACAAACGCTCTATACCCAAAAGGTTACTGGTCAGAAATAGAGGCGGGTAAAACCCGCCCGATTTTCCCTTCCGGGCAGGCTTTGCCTACCCTAAAATTTTTGCCAAGAAAATTTTCTCCGAATGAATTCAACGCTCATTGATTTGTCATCAATCACTGGCTAAAGCCAGCGGTATGGATACAAAGCAGCAACAAACTTTGAAATAAAGAACGCTCACAAAAATGTCAATAGCCATTCCCTTCATGAAGAAAAGTTAGTCATCAAGCCTGAGCAAACGGAGCAGTAACCTGACATTCTGTCAATTTGGAGAGCCTGTCATAGGCGTGCCGATCTCTTTTGTCCTGATTTTTTGGTTGGCATTAACCTTGCCCTAAGATTGCATTGACAAACTTTTAAATAGAGGGCATTGGTAAAAATGGCATAGGCATTCTGCCCATAAGGAATTTCATGGTCAGGATACCTATGCCACCTGTAGAAGAAAATCTAACGACGGCTTCAGGGAGTAATTTCGCTCCTCTTACTGGCAAAGCGTGCTTCTAAGCCATCAACAGGCGTAAGTTCGGCATTAACAAGGTCTTGAATGCTTCGGTTGGTCGCAACCGCTCCAATTTCCCAAGGGACTTGACTTCCTGCTGGGAAGCCCCAGTTGTTATCCCAGCCACTCAAACCGCTAAAATCAGGCAAAGTGTAACTGCTTTGTCCATTAAGCCAGCGAGTGCTTAATCCAACGAACCAAGAGCGTGAAATTGCTTGTTGGGAGCGCTTTCTCGCTCTTGAAGGCTGCGGGTTGCTGACTAAGCGCTGGCGAGCCATTGCTACTTCATACTCTCCACCGCCGAATTGGGCGAAATATGCTTGCGCTCCTGAATAGGCACCCCAACTTGCTGTAAAGCGGACATAAGGATTGGTCGTTGCTACCCTAACTAATGCATCGCCGAAGGGAGAAGGTAAGGTAGCGGAGATGTCTCTTGGCGCTTTGAAGTAGCGTTGAATTAGACGACTGGCATTTTCGGAAGAAGCCATCCCCATAAGTTCGTGTATGTCATTGCCGAATTGCCTGTTAGTCGGAATGGCTACAAAGGGAAACTGGATCGGAAGTTGATTTCCACCTCTGCTGCCTGTCATAATCTCAGTTCTGTTGTGAGTGTGGAAGAATACAATACCACTTGCATGCTCTTCAGAAGATAAAGTGCCATCAATGACGGCATTGCGGATTTCAGGGTCAAAGGCTTCGGGGCTATTGAAATCAATATTGATGGTTGTATCTCCTGACACAGTGATATTGCGCCGTATTAACCCTTTATTCGCTGTGCTTTCCTGCTGCATTGGGAACTTTCCAGCAACTAAGTCATAAGTGCCTGGTGGAACTCGCAAAGAATAAGTGTTTTGAGATGGGTAGACATAAGTTTGAAAGCGACCTATGGCAATCACCGCTGCCTCTCCCTCCCCAAGACCGCTGACCGTTCCTGAGACAGTAACAAAGTTAGTGAGGAGGGCTTCGCTAACATGATTGATTTCCGAAAGTTCGTCAACAGTAGCATGATAGATAGCGACTTCCACTCTGCCTATCTCAAGTCCAGGTGTAACAAACACGATTGCCACACCGTATCTGCCACTGGGATCGTTGACAATGAATGTATATTGAGAAGTAATGGTCGGATCAATCCATCGCCAAGGACCATTTCCATCCTGGAAGGCAATGAAGTTAGGTGAGGCTGGTTGTTTGCCTCGGAAGGTCTTAACCAAAACAGTCTTTGGTTGGATGATTTCTGACATCACAATCTCCAAATTGGTTCGCTGACCTTCAGCAAGAGTTGCAGTTCCAGAGCCAGAAGCAACTACCTTGTTATTGTTGTCTTTTGCCTGTGCAGTAACATGCTTGACACCGATGGGCAACTGGTAGACTTTCGTTACGACGCTCTGGTTTTGAGGTCGGGGTATAGAATCTGTAAAGGGGTCAATCAAACCATCGCCTGTGATGGTTACATCAATCTTCACTGCCGATGGTGGGATAATGCGTGACTTACCCCAATCAATTGTCAGGACAATTTCGCCTGTGCGACCGCTTCCGAAAATGCTTTCACTTTTAGGGCTTGTTGATTTACCTCCGCCACACCCAGCGATGATGAATGTTATTGCTGCTATGGCTACCAAACCGCTTCCAATAACCCAAAGGGTTTGCTTTTTCATCGTTCTCACCTCCTAAGGAATTTCGGCACCCTTTCATCTTTGGCGAATGATCAATCCAAGTTCGCCTAATGCACGGACACGAACGGTTACATCTGTTTGTGCTGACTGGCCTGCGTGAGTGACACTGGCACGAACAACGATGTTTTGGTCAGGCTGTGTTGCCGTCAAAGTGACTGTTGCGATGCCGCTTTGATCTGTAGTGGCTGAGTTGGAACTCAATTGCCCACCTTGACCTGCGATAATGCTGAAGTTTACTGTCGCACCATTCACAAATCGGTCTCCAAATTTAACTTGGGCAAGAATGGTTGCTCGTTCATTAGCATTGATGGCGGGTGGGATAGCACTTAGGGCAAGCGATACTGGCGGTGGAGTGCCCAAGACGACAAAGCCACATACCCCTTGAGGTGTCTGGCTGAAGGCATCAATGTAATCAGTGCCCAAGGTGTATCTTCCATCATTGTTCATGTCAATGATGACATCATACTTGCTTGGAGTTAAAGGTCCTATCCAAACGGGGTAGGCATACTGGTTCGCGCAGGCAAACCGCATGATGTCCCACTCAGGACGACCTGTCACATCTACTAACACATCGCCGTCTTGCCACTCATCCTTGTGCAGGACGATGTATTTACGAACCATTTGGTAAGGCGTCATGGGACGCCAAGGTGGGTTCAACCAAACGCTGACATTCTCGTCAACATTGAACTCATCCTTGAATTGTCCTTGTTGTGATGCTGCTAACTCCACTGCCAGATGTTGAGCCTGCCTTCCTCTTGATGCTGCTTGGACTGTGAAGCCAGTGCCAATGGCAAACACCACGACATCAGTTCCAGAATCAAAGCGGTCGTTAGCGTTGACATCCACAATGACATCAAAGTCGCCGTCTGTTTGTCTTTCTCCCAAACGCTGTGCTGAAGCCCAAACTTGCGTTTGTGGCAGATTGCCATTGGTGTCGGTTTGAGTAGTCTCTGCGCCACCGCTCTGATCGGTCAGTTGATCACCGCTTTGCCAATTGTCTTTGTCTCTGACGACAAAGAGTTTGACTTGCCGATTGGCAGGTAAGCCGAAACCTTCAACAAGAACAGGCTCACCAACGAGGACTGAACCCATCGGGTAGCGTGGCGGCGAGCCTGCTAAGACATTTACAAACGCATAGCCTACTTGTCGGCTTGCTCTCTGCAGTGGAAGAATTTCAAACTTCAGGAGAGCAGCGAGAACTCCTCGTCTTGACCCAACAGCCCTGATTTCGTAAGTTCCACTGGCATCTATTGGTTGACCGTCAGGACCAACTCCGATGTCCCAAATGGGAATAGGTGGGATGTTGCCATTTCGGTCTGCTGTCACTTGAAAGACAATGGGTTCCCCAGTTGTTGGATCAGTGATAGGCGCACCGTTGCGCAGGACTTGAAGTTCCACGAGTTGACCTGGTGTGAAACCAGAGAAAGAGCTAAACACTGTTGGACGAGCATCAAGGGGTAAGTCAGGAATGCCATTGTTGTTAGTGTCACGAACGGTTCTCCCTGAAGCATCAGTAAACTGACTGACTTGTGGTCTGATGGGGGCTGGACCGTTTCCTCCTGGACAACCGCAGAGGGCAACTACTCCGACAATTACCGACGCTGCGAGGAACATTAACTCACGCTTCCTTGTGATGCCTCTCTGTCTTTGATTCATCGCATATTACCCTCCTTTATCTTTGGAGTTTAAGCAGTGGCATAGCCAAAAAACTCAATAACAAACGCTATTGCCCTAAAAATCTCTGGAGAGTGACATGACCCAAGGGGAGATGGAACCAAGGGCCTGCCAACCCCCTTTTAATCGTATACTTCCGAGAGAACTTCACTGTCAGGTAAAACCCCTATCCGTTTGCGATAGGATGTCAGTAGATTTTGTCGCTCTTTACTACAAATGCGGATTTCATCCGCCCATACATCCAACTGCTTAACCTCCTGTGAAATTTTCTCTCGCTGTGCTTACCTTTACATTTTTCTGGGTCGCTTTATAATTACGACAACACCAAAGTCAAAGGCTGCGATATAGAAGGAGGTTAGGGCTTATGAAAGAGTATCCGTTAACGGATGAGCATATCGCTTTTTATCGTGAAAACGGTTATGTAAAGTTGGAAGGGATTTTTACGAGCGAGGAACTGGAAAACCTTAGGAAGGCTTTGAACGAAGTTACTGGTAGAACATTGACCAAAGCCATTGATAGAACGGGGCTAAGTTCTGAATATGACCGTGTTTTCCACCAAAAGGTGAACCTTTGGTTAGAGCATGAAGGGATAAAGCAATTTGTGTTCAGCAAGAAATTAGCCAAAATCGCTCTTCGTCTATCGGGCAGCAAAGCCGTTCGTTTGTGGCATGATCATGCCCTCATTAAGATGCCTAAAGATAGTCGTGAAACCGCTTGGCACCAAGACTTTCCATATTGGCCTATGAACGAATCAGGTGCTTTGTCCTGTTGGATTCCCTTGGATGATGTAGACGAAAATAGCGGTTGCCTTTGCTTTATTCCCAAATCGCACAAGGTCGGAAAATTAGAACCTATCAGCCTGACCGATCCTCAAGACATTTTCAAATTGGCTCCTGAAGGAACTTTAGAAGAAACAACACCTGTTGTGATGCGTTTGAAGGCAGGCGATTGTTCTTTCCATAACGGTCTGACTTTCCATTATGCTTTTCCTAATCGCAGCGAAAAGTTGAGGGTAGCCTTTGCTATCATTTACATGCCTGACGGCACAACTTACAATGGAAAAAACCATGTTTGCACTGACGGCTTAGGTTTGAAAGTTGGAGAACCAATAACAGGCGATTTGTTCCCTATCTTGGCGACAGAAGAGGATTGAGATTTGCTCTCTTTGGTGAGTTAAAATTTTGCCTGCCTGAACTAAGTTCTCTAAACCCTTGCAGGAGGTTGAAAAAATGCGAACTATTGTTAGGTTAGAATGCACCGAATGCAAATCCCGTAATTACACGACGACCAAAAAGAGAGAATCAGGCGGAACGCAAAAGCGACTTGAGTTGCGAAAATACTGTAAGCATTGTCGTAAACATGCGCTCCATCGTGAGACTCGCTGATTTTTTCTTGCTAATCCGTGCTTTTTCCAACTTGTCAAATTTTGTGATTAAAGCCTTTGTTGATGCTTTTGTTATTTCGTTTTTAGTTCCTTGCCCTAAAAGTTTCAACTAAATTTGCATCTTAACCTTCTAACTTGAGCGTGCCAAAATCAGGGGCGGAAGGAAAAATCCATGAAAGCAGCCGAAAATTTTTGTCCTTGAAGGTGTCATAGGCATGGATGATGCGCTCAAGGAAAGACTTCAAAAAATTAGATTGCGAAAATTGAATTGTGAGCGTCAAATTCACCTCTTGATGCAAAAATTAGCAGGCAGTCATCGCAACAGGTTAATGGCAAAAGAATTGGAAAAGTTACAGAAATTGCTTGCCGAACTTGAAGAACAAGAGAAGCGACTTTTGGATGAAAAGAAAGAAGCCACTTTAACAGGGGGATGGAAAGATGCCGACTTTGAAAGCGAAGATTCTGGTAGCCGATGATGACCCAGCAATTCAAGAACTGATTAGGCTCAACTTGGAAGTTCAAGGTTACGAAGTCATCGTAGCAAGCAATGGAGTGGAAACTGTCAGAAAGGCTTTTTCAGAGCGACCTAACCTAATAATTCTTGACATCCTGATGCCTGAAATTGACGGATATGAGGTTATGAAAGTGCTTAAAAGTTCGGAAGAAACCAGTAGCATTCCAATCATTGTCTTAACTGCTTATGCTTCTGATGCGGGTGCTTTGATTTCATGGGCTGAAGGCGCTGAAGGCTACTTGGCAAAACCCTTTAATCCTGACGAATTGATTATGCTCGTTGAAAGGGTTTTGGGTTAGGGGTGAAGTCAACGATGATTCTTTGGGAGCATGCGATTGAGCGCTATTTGGCTTTGCTGAGTTTGGTTGTCATAGCGATAAGTCTTGCAATTTTGGCTGGCAAAAGATTAACAGAGCCGACGGCTTTAATTCTTGAAAAGCCATCACGAGAACGAGAAATCAAGGAAATGAAATTGAAAGTTCATGTCAAGGGTGCGGTTAAAAGACCTTCAGTTTACTCTTTGCCTTTTGGCAGCCGAGTTGGTGATGCGATTAAAGTTGCAGAACCCAACAAAGATGCTGATTTGAATTCATTGAACCTTGCTGCTTTTTTGGAGGATGGTCAAGAGATTTTCGTGCCGAGCAAAAACCGACTTTCAAATTCGCCGAATATATCTTTGTCAGCTTCTGCAAGATTTAAGTCAGAAATAGTAACGAAGCCGAAGGAAAGGACTTTGAAAAAGATTGTCAATTTGAACAGCGCTACTGAAACTGAACTTGTTGAATTGCCTGGGATAGGCCCAGCGTTGGCTAAGCGGATAATAGAGCATCGTCAAAAAATTGGCGGGTTCAAAAGCGTAGAGCAACTTTTGGAAGTCAGAGGTATTGGTGAAAAGAAATTAGAGCAAATCAGACCTTATGTCCGTCCATAGCGCATTGCCTACTTTTCTTTGTCCGAGATTGATGATGCCTTGTTGAAAATTGCAAAGGCTTTTGCTCTTAAAATTTTTTGAATCCATCTAAACTTCAGCACAGAAAATTTGGAATGTAGGACAGACGAAATCCATCCGAAAGAGAAAATAGGGTGGATTTCATCTGACACTGCAATATAACTTCTCGCCCGATGAATTCGGCTCTAACTTTGTTTGTCACCTTTTCAAGAAACATACTATAGGCTTCAGCCAATGGTTGATGAAGAATTCCTATTTGAAAGGCAAGTCTACTGATGAACTGGAGAATTTTCCCGCTGCGTAGTGACAGAGAAAGCCTATCCAAAAATTGGATAACTTCAGTTAACAATGGAGTGAAGAAGAATGAAACGCTATCGGGAAGTTATCCCTGACTTTGACACTTTTTTGGAAACAATTGAACGACCTCAACCTGTGACTATCAGGGTTAACAGGCTCAAAGCAACACCAGAGCAAATCATTGATAGATTGAAACAACAAGGTTTTGAAGTTAAGCCAATTCCTTGGAACGATTGGATCTTTCAAGTTGAAGGAGATAGAAACATAGCCAAAACTTTGGAACATTGGCTTGGTTGGTTTTACATTCAAGAAGCGAGCGCTGCTACGGCAGTAATGGCTCTTGAACCGAAACCTGATGAAATTATACTTGACATGTGCGCATCTCCTGGTGGCAAAACAACACAGATGGCAGAGTTGATGGAGAACACTGGGCTTATTATCTCAAACGATGTTACTCCAAAAAGATTGCGAGCGCTATTGGCAAACTTATCACGGATAGGCGTTATCAACACTATTGTCACCCAATGGGACGGTCGCAACTACCCTAATATTGGATTGACTTTTGACAAAGTTTTAGTTGATGTGCCTTGCTCTGCAGAAGGTCGTGTTCGTGAAAATCCAGAGTTAAAGGAAGGTGCTGACATAAACTTCATTCGGTCAATAAGCGGAACGCAAAAAGGTTTACTCCGCCGAGCACTTGAGTTAGTCAAGCCTGGCGGAATAGTAGTTTACTCTACTTGCACTTTTGCGCCTGAGGAAAATGAAGCAGTCGTTGCTTATGGGTTAAAAAAAGTTTCAAGCGAACTGCTAACAATAAATTTTCCCTTTCCTCATTCTCATGGTTTGACAGAATGGCAAGGTCATCAGTTTGGTGAAGAAATGAAGCGGTGTGTTCGCATTTACCCTCATCACCTTGACTCAGGTGGCATGTTTATCGCCAAATTGAAACGCTTAGCGTAAGGCATCAGAAGAAAGTGTTTACAACTTCGGAAGACAGTGCTATAAAAATTGCGCGGCTAAGTTGCCGCGGTGGCGGAATTGGCAGACGCGCTGGCTTGAGGGGCCAGTGGGTTTTACAGACCCGTGCGGGTTCAAATCCCGCCCGCGGCACCAATTTGATTTCTGCTTGTGGGTTTTATGTAGAATGATTATCTGACGAAATCGTGCAAGGTTTTGAAGGTAAAATTATGAGGCTCTCAAGCCAAACTTAAGGATGTCTTTCAACCTCTTGTTTGCGAGGCAGTTAGCCTTTCAAACAATTCCTCAAGAGAGTTAGGTTTAATGTCAATTAGCAAAGCCTTCAAATATCCTTTTCCATCGTATGTTCTTTGTGATAGCAGCATTGCTTTTTGCGTCAACAGTCTGGCAACACGAGCCAGCAAAACATTGTGGGGTATGCCTATCCTTTGTTTCATTCTTTGTGCATTTTTCAAAATTCGCAAAGCCAAATCCTTTGTCCTTCCGTCAGCCTTTGGCTCATGAACCATTCCTGACATAACTTCTCTCTCAACGGCATCCTGAACCGCTTTTAGTGCAGCGATAACTTCGTCGTCCGTTAAATCTGGGTTTTCGTTCGCAAAGGTAGATATGGCTTCTTCTAGAGCGAAGGCAGTCAATCTTTGCTCAATTTCTGCTCTTTGCGCACCTCGTTGTGCCCATTCGGCTTCCTTTTGCGCCATTTCAAAGGCTTTCGCTTGACGAAGGTAAGGACAACTGGAAGGGCAATTGAGTTTTTTAAGTCTGTGTGTCCCACAGCAAGTTGAACAAATCATATTGTAAACTGCTGGGCAAAATCTTTTGCCTTTCCTTTGTCGGCAAAGCACGCAAATAGCCAATTTGCAGCCTCCTTCCAGATTTTCTTTGCTCTGTTGTTTCTTAGGTATTGCAATTTTCAACAAAAATTCCCCTTCTAAGTTCAGCGTTGAATTTCAGTTCGTTTCTGCTTGTTCTTTTTTCTCCCTTGCCCTCATTGCCTTTACAATTTCCAGCCCGATAATGAACCCTGAAGTGTTCAACATGCCAGCTAGTTTTTGACAAATTTTCTCAAGTTCCCTTGTAACTTCGTCTTGCTTTTGAGGATTGGCTTTGACGAATTCTTCAGCGAACTCGGCAATTTTTGGCGCCCAATCCAACAAAAATTGAGCCTTGACGAACTCATATTGTCGGTGAAGAAGATGAGTGTAGGCTTGAACAATTTGATTTGAAAGCCATATCCAGTCTCTTCGCTCAGTCGTCTGACGGGCTGCTGCTGCGCTTGTTCTGACAGAAAGTTGTCTGAGATATTCTTGACGACTTTTGTATCGCTTCCAGTCATCCTCTGTCGTCCCAGGTATAACGACGACACTCATTTCCTTCCCAGTTATTTCCAACAGAATTTCTCTGATGAGAGCCATCATCGTTTGAGTTTCAAGGTAGGAACGAAGTTTCTCGTTTTCTTCTGAAAGTCCCAATACTAAAGTCGTTTCATCAATGGTAATTGGCACGGCTAAATCAACGCTCCGCCAAGCATCTGGGGTAAAGGACATCCTTTGTCGTATGATAGGCTTCATCTTTTGCCAAAGTTCAGAAACAGATTCCATTCTCGTCACCTCTTTGTATGAGTATTTTTGATTGCTGAAATGTTTTTCAAGTTCCCCAACGCCACTTTGACTCCTTTCTTACAGGCGCTTTTACCTCCCCTTTGCAAAACCATCGTCCATCTTCAACAACTTGAACAGTCACGAATTCTTTGCTGTTATCTTCTTCGTTCAATCTTACTAATCGGTTGCCATAAACAGCGAACATAGGTTCTTCAGGCGGGAGCAAGGCTCTAAGGGAGCAAATGAACTCTTCGCCAACCAAGGAAGTTTTAATCCCTTCTGGAGTTCGTAGCGAAACAGTGAAATGCTCTTGTGAGAAAGAAGGATTGACAAGAAGGATTATGGGACGATTAACCAGCCTTTCCAGTAATTCCATATTCTCTTCCTCAAGCACCAACCAACTGGCGACTTCAGGATTAGCGCAAATCACAATTTCACCTTCTTCATTAGGCGACAAGGTAGCAGCGAAGGAACGAATTTTCTTGCGAAGTTCAATGCTCAATGTCAGCGCTGTTTTAACCCTTCCACGACCTTGACAATGGGGACAAGGCTTCGTCATCACTTTCCACAAACTTTCACCACGCCTGTGGCGAGTAATTTCAACCAAACCTAAGGGTGTCAAGTCAATGATTTTCGTTGGTGTCCTGTCCTTGCGAACCAATTGCTCAAAAAGGTTCATGAGTTTGTTTCGGTCACGAGAGCGAAGGACATCAATCAAGTCCACAAGGATGATGCCACTCAAATCTCGCAATTTCATTTGCCTCGCCACTTCCTCTATCGCTTCCTGATTAGTATTCATGATGGTTTGAGCGGCACTTTTAGAACCAGTGTAGCGACCAGTGTTGACATCAATGATAGTTGCTGCTTCTGTTTCCTCAATAACCAAGTAACCGCCACTGGGCAAAGATGCAACTGGCTCAAAGAGTGTCCTCAACTGGGGCTCAACATTGAAGTGCTCAAAAAGGGGAGAGCGACCTCTGTAAACTTCAATGCGGTCAGCAAACTCTGGTCTCAACTCTTTTGCCAGCGCTCTTATCCGCTCCGCCTCTTCTTCACTGTCAACGATAATGCGATGGGTGTCTGGCGGAGCAATGTCCCAGAGCAAGTCAGCAAAAATTGATGGACGACTGAAAAGGAGCGATGGTGCTTTTTCATGAGCGAAATCTTTGACTATCTTCTGCCAGCGCCTGTAAAGTTGCTCAACCTCAAAGGCTATTGCTTCTGGTGTAGCGTTAGCAGCATGGTAGCGAATTATCAAGCCACAATCAAGAGGTCTAAGTTGTTCGCCCAATTTTCTTAGCCTTTCCCTCATTCTTTCATCGGTGATTTTCACTGAAACTCCCACATTGTCAGAACCTTGACACAACAAAACGCAATAATGCCCTCTTATGCCTATGCGTGTTGTTAACCTTACTCCTTTTCTCGGACCTCCATAGCGAGTCACTTGGACAAGAATTTCGTCCCCTTCTTGGACAGCCTCCCGAATGTTTTGGAAATAGTCTTTGCCAGTATTTCCAGAAACTCCGATGCTTCTTGGAGTGATGTCAGATACATGCAAGAATCCGTTCCTTTCCAGCCCAATATCAATGAAGGCTGCATCAATTCCTGGCAGGATTGCCTTTACAACACCTTTGTAAACATTTTCAACAATTCTCGGCTCACGCTCAACTTCAAGGTCAATGACCTTACCATTTTCAAGGACAGCAACCCTTGTTTCTACTGGGTCGCATTCAACTAAAATCAAAACCTGCCGTTGAGGTTTCATTCTTCAAACCTCCTTTACTTACCCCTTTCTTTTTATTAGCGCTTGCTGCCAATATTATGGCATCGCCGATATTAAAGAGGCATGTCGCTTTTGGGCTAATTGTGTTAAACTTTGGCAACGCAACTTTAACCCCGAAATTCAACTTGTCAACCTTGAAGTTTGTAGTTATTGACAACAAGGAGGGATCCACTTTGGCTGTTGTCACGATGAGAGAACTGCTTGAAGCAGGCGTCCATTTTGGTCATTTGACCAGAAGGTGGAACCCTAAGATGTCAAAGTTCATTTTTGGTAAGCGACAAGACATTTACATCATTGACCTGCACAAAACCCTTGCTCAATTGGAGCAAGCATACGCTTTCGTCAGAGACACTGTAGCCAATGGCGGGACTGTTCTTTTCGTTGGAACGAAAAGGCAAGCACAAGAGCCTATTGAAGAAGCAGCGAAAAGTTGCAGTATGTTTTATGTCACAAGCCGTTGGCTTCCTGGAACTTTAACTAACTTCAGCACTATACGAAGCAGAGTTGAATATCTCAACGAATTGAGAAGGATGGAAATCAGTGGAACGATGGACCTTCTGCCCAAAAAGGAAAGCATCAGGTTGCGCAAGCAATTGTCAAAACTTGAGGAATTGCTGAAAGGAATTGAAAAGATGGACAAACCGCCGAGCATAGTTTACATCGTTGACATCAAAAGGGAAGAGATAGCCATACGAGAGGCTCACAAACTGGGAATTCCTATCGTAGCCATCGTTGATACTAACTGCGACCCTGAACTTGTTGACTACCCAATTCCTGGAAACGATGATGCAATACGCTCTATTAGGCTCATTACTGGCAAAATTGCGGAAGCAGCAAAAGAAGGATTAGCCTTAAGAGAGGCTCGTGAGAAGGAGAGAATTGAAGCAGCAATGATAGCCGAAAAAGCCGAAGAAGGCGCAGTTGTGGCAACAGCAGAGTCGGAAGCAGGAATCGTCATCGCCGTTAGCGAAGAGGAAGCCGAAGAAGATATAACCGACCGTGAAGAACTTGAGCGACTTTATGAGACTTACCTTGAGCCTCCTGAGGAAAAAGTTTGAAGTCAACCAAACAAAGTTTCGCCATGGGAAACCATCCGCTGCTATATCAGCCTGAACTTTGTGACATGACGAAAGCGGAAAAAAAATCGCATCAAGTTAAAAGGAGGGAATTTCAAGTGGCGCAACCAGTGAAGGTCTCCGTTGAAGAAATCAAGCGATTGAGAGAGGAAACAGGCGCAGGAGTCATGGATTGCAAAAGAGCCCTTGAACAAGCAGGGGGCGACTATGAAAAAGCGAAAGAGTTTCTAAAGGCTGCTGGATTGCTCAAAGCAGAGAAAAAAACAGGAAGGGCAACTCGTGAAGGTGTAATAGCCTGCTATATCCATCACGGCAACCGTTTGGGTG
>JANXCD010000041.1 GCA_025060305.1 Armatimonadota bacterium
TTCATGTTTTTGGTTTTTGTTTTCCTTTAGGCTTTTGTATCGTTGAAGGGGGCAGGACAGAGGCAATTTTGTCTTTGCTTTCTTCAATTGTTTCTTCTCTTCCTGATAAATTGACCCTTTTGGTTGATGGGGGATTAATGAACCAAAGATTGGTTGAGTGGGTAAAGAAGAACAAGCCAGAATGGGAATTGATAGGATTGATAAGGAGAGACATGATAGTTAGTTACAGGGGGAGAAGGGGAAGAGTAGATGAGATAGTGAAAGAGCCGAAGGTGGTTTATGTCAGAAGGTGGGGATGCAAGGTTATGGGTGTTCCCTTTGAGAGAAAGAACGGGAAAGTTTACTATTTGGCATGCACTAACACAAAGTTGTCAGCAGAAAAAATTGTTAAGCGATACAAGAAGCGTTCAGAGATAGAGGTGGCGATAAGTGTTTTGAAGCAATAGAAGGGATTGTCAAAGAGGATAGTTTGCAGCGGAGAGGGATTGAAGAGTTGGGTAGGGATGAGTATGGTAGGATATTTGATGTTGGTAGGAAGGGAAGGTAAGTATCGTTACAGGCGAGATGAGGTTATGAGTGAGTTAGGGGAGTATCTCTGCGACCCTGAGTTACTTAAAAAAGTCCCAAAATCCCATGATTTGCTTGAGTTTTTAGAGAATGCAAAACTATAGTAAAATTAACTTGTGACGGGAAAGATCCAATGTTGGCAAATCCGCAAATGAATAAACCTCGTAAGGCGTGCCCATCCGCCCAAGTCCATACCGTTGGCGATAGAGCAAGTCATTGACCAAATCCGCATTGCCATCCATATAGAGCATGCTCTCAGCATCTACAAGCACTGCCACCTCAGCCACCGGCTCATCAACTCTATCAGCAAGTGAATCCCATATCTCACGCATCTGACCAATCGCCTTCACCAACTCTATGTCATCATACAGATGTCCAAAGATGTTAAACCACCAAAGCGAAATGCCATTAATGAGTGCAAGAGCAAACTCCCTTCGCAATACGGCAATCGTCGCCTGTAGGTTGGGAAAATCGGACTCGTAACCTGGGGCTGGCTTGCCAAGTAATTTGACGCCATGACATGTGTGCGTTCTGTGGTCAAGTTCGTGAACAAAACCTTTGCTATGGTGTTTTAGTGAATGCACGCAAACCATAAACCCACCCGCCCCGCCGATCTCTCGGTCATAATACGGAGCGGGTGCTGCGAACCAGTCTAAATCTGGCGATGTATAAATGCGGTCAAAGTCAAGATGCCCTTCATATAGCAAACGCCCCTTTGCATGCTCAAATACGTAGCCGTAGAAAATGCCCAACGGAACACGATGGTTGATAATCTCCTGAGCAGCAGAAGCAAAGTAGAGAATCGTTTCGCCTTCAAGCCAACGATGGAAATCCCAATAGCGTATGCCTACAGCGTCAACCACTGGATCACGGAAGATGCCATAGGTGACATGCTCACGCACGGAAGCAGGTGGAATATCCACAGGGTCTGGTAACCCCTTCTCCATTACCCACTTTCGCCATGCCTCACGCCGATTAGGACTCTCTTGACCTTGACTCTTATCCTGCCATTCCAGTGTCATCCCGCAAACAAGCCCATAGCCTACTATCACATCGGCGTAGTGAGACTCAGTGTATTTTAAAAATGTCTGCAAGTAATCTCGTGTATCGTTTCGCCACTCATCGCTTGCAGCAATCCTTCCAAGTTCGCAAAAACTGTCAACTCTTCCATCCATCCCTCTTCTCCAAAGCGCACGAGGCCACCATGCAGGCGTATTCAGGTTTATCCAGCAAATCAACTGGGCATTAGGGTTAACTGCAAGGACATCTGCGATATATTGATCCAGCGGCTCAAAATCATACACTTCAGGACCTACCCAAATTGGCAGATATGGGCTATAAGGCACGCCGACTGAGCTAATTGTGTTGAGTGGCGAGATGCAGATTAGATTAACGCCGATGTCTGCAAAGCGCTTCAGCGTTTCGGAATCAAAATTATGATAGGGACAACGATAGGCAAACCAGCGTGGTGGTTTGGTTGTGTTTGTGCGCATCGTGAAACTCACCACCTTAGTTGTTTCAGTGAGTCACATCTCAGAAGGAGGTTGCCATTAGTGTCTTAAATGTTAACAGCCCCAAGTGTTATTTGCTATGAATCTGCCATCGGGTGAAAAGGTGAGGCTACTGGACTTTAGCAAACTTTGCCATCACCATGCTCAAATGATGCCTTTAACAGACTGCTGCAAAGAAAGCCTTAGACACAAAGGCTTTATGGCAAGATGCTGAAAGGCTCTTGGACAAAAAGAAAGGGCTTTTGATTTTAGATAACTACTTTGGATAAGCCTTATGCTGAAAAGATGGAAGTTGCAACTTACCATCAAAGCGGTAAACATCAAAAGGTAGTGAATGAGATCGCTCTTTTGACTTTGCTCTTAGTGATGGTAAAGCCTTAATTTTTTGTGATTTTCGTGTCTATGACAAGCCCATATCAGTGAAGACGAAGAATGAAACTTTTCGTGAGATGCTCAAGGAAGGGAAGGAAAGGGGCTTTGAGCATGAGTATGTTTTGATGGAGAGTTGGTATTCAGGGCTTGATAACTTGAAAATGATTTCTTTCTTTGACTGGTTTTTTCTTTAAAAGGCTAAAAAGCAAAAGGAAAGTAAACTTTGATGGTAAAGGGAATGTAGCGATAAGGGAAGTGAAAATCCAAAAGGAAGGTAGGATAGTTCACCTTGGTGGGTTTGGTTTTGTAAAGGTATTCTTGACAGTCTCCAAAGAAGGGGACGAAGAATTTGTCACTAATGAACTTGGGATGGATGAAGTGAATGGAAGGGTTAAAGGGGCAAGTTTGGGGGATTATGTATATCATCGTTCAATAAAGCAGAGTTGTGGTGCATAAAAGGCACAGGTTCGCAAAATGGCAGGGATAATAAAGCATCTTTTGCTTTGCTTGAGAGCCTTTTTGAGGCTTGAGGTTTATCGTTTGATTAGGGATAAGTTGGTATGAGGCGACGATTATTCGTGATGCCATTAGAGCCTATATGGCTCATCCCATTTATGAACTGATCCCAACTGCGTAAGTCCTATGGGCTATATCAAGCCCGAATATAAGGTTGGGCGAAGGGAAACAAGAATGCAAGGGGCAGAAAAATCAGCAAGGATACGAAAGATGAGCCAAATCTATGTCGGAATTGACATCAGCAAAGAAAAACTTGATGTTGCCTTCCGTCCAACAGGTGAATTCTTGCAATTTAGAAACGATGAAGAAGGGATAGAGGAACTTAAGGGGCGTCTTCTTTGCCTTCCTGTTGCCATTGTTGTCATGGAAGCATCTGGTGGATATGAAAGGTTGTTTTTTGCTATCTTGTCTCTTTCAGGAATTCCTTGCTCTTTGGTAAATCCAAAGAGGGTAAGGGAGTTTGCCAAGTCAACAGGTAAGTTGGCAAAGACAGACAAGATAGACGCTTTCATTTTGGCATGGTATGGAGAAGCGATAAAGCCAAAGGTAACGAGTTTGTCAGATGGAAGGGTTCAGGAGATAAGGGAACTGATAGAAAGAAGGGAGCAAAAAGTGAAGATGAAGAAGGCTGAGAGTAACAGGCTTGATAGAGCGTTTGGGAAGGTAAGGGAGAGCATTCTTTTGGTTCTTTTTTGTCTTGAAGAGAGGCAGAAGGAGATAGAGAGGGAGATAGAGGCGAAGTTGAAAGGAGTAGAAGAAGTGAGGGAGAAGGTGGAATTGCTAATGAGCATGAAAGGGGTAGGGAAGATAACGGCTTTAACTTTTGCAGTAAAGTTGCCAGAGATGGGGAAGGTAAGTCAAAAGAAGATAGCGAGCCTTGTTTAGTAGCGCCGATGAGTGACGGGAGCGGGGAAATGAAAGGGAAAAGGGAGATAAAGGGGGATAGGAAAGAAGTCAGGCGTGTATTGTATATGGCAACGATAGCAGGGATAAGGTTCAACACGATGATAAGGGAATATTATGAGTGATTGGTTGGTCGTGGGAGGGGGAAGAAGGTGGCGATAGTTGCTTGGATGAGGAAGGTATTGGTTATCTTGAATGCGATAATGAGGGATGTCAGTCCGTTTAAAGCAGGTGAAGGGAAAAGATGTTTCCAAATCTCAGGCTAAACATTAAGACAGTTGCTACTTTCAACTGCGTAACTTTTACTGCTATTTTTAGGCATAGTCTACCTACTCTTTCCGCAATTTGTTATGCAGCATACTTTTGCTCTTTTGTAGCCAAGCGATGGCTTGGCGAATTTCCCAATCGTTGTTTTCAAGGGCTTTTTCTGCTTCAGAGATGCTGACACCTGCAATTTGAGCGACAATGCGTTTTGCTCTTTCACGCAATTTGATGCTCCATGTTCTCAAATCAATCATCAAATTGCTTTTGACACGACCCAACTTAACCATTGTTGTTGTGCTAATCATGTTCAAGATGAGTTTTTGAGCCGTTCCCGCCTTCATTCTCGTTGAGCCGGCGATAATTTCTGGACCGACAACAGGCGCAATAACGACATCAGCGACAGCAGCGATAGGAGCGTTTCTGTTGACAGTTATTGCGACTGTCTTTGAGCCGCGCTTTTGTGCTTCATCCATTGCAGCGATGACGAAAGGCGTTCTGCCTGATACTGACAATCCAACTACAACATCGTTTTCACCAACATTCAATTTGCGAATTTCTTCTCTACCTGCTTCCATATCATCTTCAGCACCTTCAAAGGATTTGGTGATTGCTTGTAGACCTCCAGCCATTATGCCTATGACCCAATCAGGTGGTGTTCCGAAAGTTGGCGGACATTCGGCAGCGTCCATGATTCCCAATCTTCCACTTGTTCCTGCACCGACATAAATCAGCCTACCGCCTCTTGATAATCCTCTAATAGCCCAACGAACTGCTTGTGCGATTGCTGGAATTTCCTGACGAACGGCAGGTGCAACTTTGTGGTCTTCATCGTTGATGAGAGTCAAGATGTCTTCAACATCCATTTGGTCAAGAAGCATAGATGCTGGGTTTCTTTGCTCTGAGAGCAACTTTGGCAAGACTTCAACCAAACCTGCCTTCAAATCAAAGTAGCCCCATCGCTTGCCTGTTTCTGCAAGTTTATCAAGCCAGTTTTCGTTGATTTGCCAACCAGCATGTTTTGCAGCGAGCAAAGCGGCTCCAAGATGCGGTGGAAGTTTCGGGTCAAAAATTCTCGCTTCAGGCAATTGCTTTAATACAGCATCTCGGAAAAATTTCGTCATCTTGGGAGTTAGTCGGAAAACGCCGCCAGTGAAACTGATAGGCAAACTTGTGTTGCCAAGCCTCTTCAAAGCAGTGACAGCACTTTCAGCGAGTAGTGAAACAGCATCTTGCAAAATTTTTTGTGCGACAAAATCACCTTCATCGGCTACTTTCGCAACCGTTACAGCCAACATCGCAAGTTCAAATTTTGTCAAATCACCACTTGCAAGCAAAGAAGCGACATCACGAAGGGAATCAACCATGAGCGCTTTTGGCAAAACTTCTGCCAACTTGGTTTCTTCGCTGCGACCGTCTTGGGAGCGGACAGCAGCACGCAAGGCTTGCAAAGCGATCCAAGTTGCACTGCCTTCATCACCAAACCAATGTCCCATTCCGTCAACTCTCATTCGTTTGCCCTCAGAAATTCCTAAAGTGATTGCGCCAGTTCCTGCAACGACCACTACACCTTCACCTCCCGCTAAAGCGCCTGCATGTGCAATGAAGCCATCGTTGTCAAGATAGAAGGGAAAAGGCAGAAGAGACTGGAGTTGAGACTTGGCGAATTCGTGGGATTTTGAATTTGGCTCGTCTGAGCCAGACATTCCTATGAAGGCTAACTCAATTTCTTTCCAATCAATTTGAGCAATCATCATAGCAGCATCGCATGCTGAGCGAATGTTTTGAAAACCTGCCTCACCCCAAACAAGTGGATTGGCTCCACTTGCCGTTGCTAATGACAAGACAGAGCCATTTTCGGAAACAACAGTCGCCAAGGTTTTGGTTGCACCACCGTCAACTCCAAGAATGAACGGCATTTTTACCACCATCCCTTTAGGAACAAATTTGTTTTGAAATTCGTCCAATAATGTGACACAGACCTTGCAATCGCCGTAAGGAAATGTCACAATAGATATGCCAACAAATACTGAAAATGAGTGTGGTGATTGAAATATGCCCAAAAGTGTGTTGGGTATCAATATGGGTAATCACTCAATCAAAGTAGTGGAGTTGGCACGACGAGGTAATTCTTTCATCGTTCAAAATCTTTTGATTGCTCCAACAGATGACGCCATTGTTTCTGGCGAAATGATTCAGCCTGATGTTGTGGCTTCAACTTTAAGGGATATGCTTAAAGGCGCTGGCGTCCGAACAAAGGAAGCCGTCATTTCTGTTGCTGGACAATCAGGTGTCGTTATCAGAATAACCGAGTTTCCCAAGATGCCGAGAAAGGAACTTGTTAAAGCAATTCCTCTGGAAATTCAACGAAGTCTGCCTTTCCAGTCAGGAGGCGTTGTTCAGGATTACACCTTTTTAAGAGAGCCCGAAGAGGTCCCTGAAGGTGAACAAATTCCTGTTTTGTTTGCCGCTGTTCGTGCTGACTTGGTTGATGCTTATTTGGCTGCCCTTCAGCAAGCGGGTTTGTCTCCAATCGCTGTTGAAGTTGAGCCTTTGGCTGCAACTCGTGCTCTTTTTGCGGCTCGTGGTTTCGGTATGTCTGATGGACAATCAGGGAAAATTTCGGTTTTAGTCAACATAGGCTACGAAGGGACGGAGATTTCTTTTGTTGAGGCAGGGACGCTAATTTTCACAAGAATAGTTCCCTTAGGTGGTCGCCATTTGATAGAAGCCATTTGTGACCATTTAGGAATGGATTTGAAAGAAGCAGAACAAATGAAAAAAGAACATGGAACTGCGTGGATAGAGAAGATGGAAACAGCCGCTCCTCCAGAAATTCCAACAGGATTAGAAACCCAAGCAATCCCTTCTTCTGCAGCCCAACCTCCACCAAGCCCAATTCCTCAACCGACAGAAGAAGGTCTGCCAACTTTAGCCTTTGATTTTCCCACAGAACAGCAACTACCTCAAACTCCTGAATTGACGATTTCTTTTGACTTACCCACAGAAACATCAATCCCTACTGCTCAAACCGAAAGCGAAAAGAAGGAGCAAGAAATTGGTTTGGAATTTTCGCTTCCTTTACCTGACGAACAACCGACAGTCCAAGAAACTAAATTCATGGAGCCGACATTAGAATTTTTGCCAGGTCAACCTACCACTATGGATTTGGGCATTCAGCCTACTCCTACACCATCCTACGAAGAATGGACACCTACCCCTACTCCTTCTGAATCGTTGCCCATTGAAGAGCATATCTACAATGCAATCAGACCTCGGCTTGAGGAGTTGGCGAGTGAAATAGAGCGTTCGGTTGAGTTTCTTATGAGTCAGCGTTCAAACATTACCATTGATGAAATTTACCTGTTTGGAGGCGAAGCCTTATTGCGAGAACTTGATAAGTTCTTGCAAAATAGACTTGGCGTGCCAGTGGTCAAGTTGAATCCGTTTCGTTATATGGATGTGAGCCCAGTAACATCAAAACAAGGGCGCAGTTATGTTGAGGAAAATGCACCTATTTTCGTAATCGCTGTTGGTTTAGCACTTTGGCCATACTTGTGAGGTGATTTTCATGGCTGCAAAAAAGAGAAAAACTCCTGGAGGCATTAAACTAAACCTCATTCCGCCATACATCGCTGCGGCTCGCAAAGCAAAAAACGCTCTGATTTTGACAGTGATTTTGTGTTTGCTTATCATTGGCGGTATGGGATTGTGGTGGCAAACAAACGCTTCCGAAATTGTTCGTCTTGAAGATGACTTGCAGCGCAAAACTCAAGAGGCTCAGGAAGTTCTAAATATGCAAAATAAAGCGCAAAGTATTAGACAAGAAATCGCTGACATTTCCAACGCCCTAAAAGTTCTGGACGATATTCACCAGTCTGGTCAAGAATGGGCAAATATCCTTGAAAAGATTTCCCTATGGATTCCAAAAGAAGTTCGGTTAACAGCCATTAACTTTGAAGGAACGTCAACTAACGCTCAATCTGTCGTTCTTATGGGTTACACTACTTCCGTTATCCGATTAAGGAATTTTTACAGCCAATTAAGCCAGTCGGCATTGTTCACCAGCGTTTCAATTATTACAGCGGACAAAAATGGCATCCCTGTCCCAGTGATAGGTTTGCCTCCAGTTTTACCTAAGGAAAAGCCAAAAGCACCTGAAGTTACAACGGAACTCGCTCCACAAGGTCAGCCACCTTCCCCAGGGGCAACACCAAGCGCAGGAACACCTGCTGGTCCTAGGATGGGCGGGCACGGTCCTGGTGGGATGGGCGGACCTTCAATGGGCGGACCAGGAATGCCTGGCGGTCCACCCGCTGGTCCTGGAATGGGCGGACCTCCAATGGGTGGACCGGGGATGCCTGGCGGTCCACCTGCCGGTCCTGGAATGGGCGGGCACGGTCCTGGTGGGATGGGCGGACCTCCAATGGGTGGACCGGGGATGCCTGGCGGTCCACCTGCTGGTCCTGGAATGGGTGGACCTCCAATGGGTGGACCAGGAATGCCTGGTGCTGCCCCAATGATGGGTCAGGGTGCTCCGATGGGCGGATTCGGGGCAGTTCAGCAACAACAGATTGTTCGTGACCCAGTAGCGCCACGAAATGCTGTTTACTTTGCAATTAGGGCAACTTTAACTCGTCCTATTCAAGTTGCAAGCACACTTCAGCCACCTCAGCCTGTTCAACCTGCGCCTATGCCAGGGATGGGTTCAGGGATGCCGTCAGGTGCTCCGCCTTCAGGTTCAGGCGGTGAAGAAGAAACTTCTATTGGAGCAAGAAGAAGGCAGGAAGAAGAATAAGGCTTAAAGAGTAAGTCTAAAAGGAGGTTAAACAGAATGCGAGGAATACCTTGGTGGGTCATCGTCGTAATTGGGTTAGTTTTTGCAGCCCTTGTAAGTGGAGCAATTTTCTACTTTGCAGTTCGTCCACAACAAGAAGAAATAGGAAAACTGCAAAAACAGATTAAAGATCAAGAAGCCATAATCTCTCAAAGACCGCAAGCGGAAGAAGATTTGAAGAAAGCAGAAGAAGAAGCAAAGGAAGCCAGAGCCAGATGGGAAATTGTCCGAAGGGAATTATCAACCTTGCAACTACCTGACCCAAACGATCCCGCTTCCTTGTGGAAGACAGTTCTTGACTTTCAAGCAGAGGCTTTTGGATATTTTGAGCGAGATTTGAGGAAGTATCTGGCAGAATTAGCAACGAAATACAATTTGGAACTTTCTTATGTAAGCGTTCCGATAATCCAATTCACTTCTTTGCAACCTTCTGATCTGATAACAGGCAGAGTTCGCAGTGGGTATTTTCAATGGGGTCAGATGACTCTTCAAGTTGATGGACGATTTATGAATATTCTCCGTTTCATAAGAGAGTTGCCAAAGTTTGACCGTCCCATTGTCGCTCAAATTCCTCAATTTCAGTTGCTTCCTAATGGCGAAGTAAGGGCTGTTACTCAGATTGAAATTTATGCCTTAGTAGAAACCCATGAGGGTAAACCATTACCTGCTCAATTGGCTGCTACAATCCCAGCAGCAGGCATGCCTACTACAACGCCAGGAGCGCCAGGTCCTACAGGTCCTATGGGATCGCCAGTAAGTGGACCACCGATGGGAGGTCATGGCACTGGAGGTAATGCTCCGACTGACTATTGAACATGTTTTTATCATGAGTTTTCAACACGAAACAAAATCTTAGTCCAATATTCAGGCATCACAGCAAAGGGGTGAAAAAGAATGACACAGCAATGGCAACAAATGACAGGTCAACAAAAGAAACTCGCAATAGTGTTGATAGTGATTATTGTTTTAGCCATTGCTGCCATAGTTTGGCAAATTATACCGAAAGGGAGAACTACACCACAGCAGGAGACTACTCAGCAACTATCAGTTCCCTTAACTGGTGGGATGCCTACAGGGGAAGAAGGGACGCAAGAGGTAGGAGGCACTCCCATGTTGCCTTCTCCATCAGGAGGAATGCCATCGGGTGGAATGCCACCAACAGGTATGCCGCCAACAGGAATGCCACCAATGGGAATGCCACAAGCCGCTCCAACTCCAACTGCACCTACTGGTATGCCTGAAATGGGAGCACCAACACAAATTCCGCCTGGCAAATTGGAAAAGCCTCCTCAACCTGGGCGACCAGACCCCTTTGAAGATTTGCCGCCACCTCCTAAAGCCTATCCCTTCATGCCAATTACTTTACCGTCAACCCCAGAACCAGTTATTATTCCCAAAGGCAGTGGCTCAATAGGAACTGAAACTTTTAGCACCCAAGAAATTGCGACAAATCTCCCCACTCCTCAAGTAGGAAGTGTTAACCTTCGTTCCTACTTTGAACCGCCACAACCGATAGCGCTCCGAAGGGAACTCCCTGGCTGGCGTTTGGTTGGAACAATTATCACTGAAGGGAGCGTCGGTGCAGTTATCCAAACCCCTGATGGAGGGACGAAACCCGTCCGACTTGGTGACCGAATAACTTTCGGGAGTCTTAGTTTCACAATTAGTCAAGTTGAAGAACAGCGAGCCGTCCTGAAGGACGAAATGGGCGATGAGTATGTTTTAACTCGTCAGCCCGCTGCTCCTGTCAGAACCCCAATGCCAACTCAGCCCGGACCTGCTGGTGGCTTTAGTCCACCTGGTGGCTTCGGTCCAGGCGGTCCAACTGGTTATTGACGCAAAAAATTGTCGTGTTACAATAACTTTGCGGAGGTGACTTAAAATGTTACACATTCTTAGGTCATTGTTTGTTGTTTCATGCCTGTTAGGAATTGCAACCTTTGTTAGTGCTCAGCAATCTCGTTTGGATGCGGTTGTTCCAAAGGTTGAATTTGAACAAGTGCCTTTGCAGGATGCACTTGATTACCTATTGGGTGATTACAAGATTAACTTTAGGGTTGACCCTAATTTCGCTTCTTTTCCAATCACCATCAAAAGAACTAATCAAACCCTCAGAACAATTCTCAGTGAACTCGCTCAACAAGTCGGTGCCGAGTTTGAATATGATGAAAAGACTAATACTGTTCAAATCCGTGTAAAACCACCTGAGACACCTCGCGTTGAGTTATCTCGTTTTGAGCGTGTTCAATTTCGCTTCCTTAACACTTACGATGGGATTTTGCTTTTCGGTGGTTCTATTGTTTCGCCAATTTATGGTGCTTGGTTTGCTTTAGGCAGTGGGGGCATGGGCTTTGGTGGTTTCGGTGGTTTTGGCGGTTTTGGCGGTTTTGGTGGCGGACTTGGTGGTTTTGGCGGCTTAGGTGGCGGTTTCGGTGGTTTAGGTGGCGGTTTTGGTAGCTTAGGTGGCGGTTTCGGTGGTTTAGGTGGCGGTTTTGGCAGCTTAGGTGGCGGATTTGGACGAGGAGGAGGCTTCGGTGGCTTTGGTGGTGGATTTGGACGAGGAGGCTTTGGCAGTAGCGGAAGAGGAGGTTTTGGCGGAAGAGGAGGCTTTGGGAGAGGCTTCTAAAAATTGGCGGAAAACTTTTAGGTCGGAGGGATTGATATGCTCCGAGAAATTTGGTTGTGGTGGGTTGGATTAGTTGTTTTGACAATAATAATTGCCTTCGGAACTGCTCAGACGATTAATCAAACTCAAGACGATCCAATCATTTCGTCTGTAGACTTAGACTCTGCTAATGTTGGTGATGTTTTAGACTTGCTCGCCAGAACGGAAGGATTAAGTTACTCTGCCAATCCAGAGATTTTGTCACTTCCAATAGGTCGCCTTCGGTTGAAAAATTGTCGAGTGAGCGAGGTTCTAAACTACATAGCACAGCAGGCTGGCTTGCAATGGCGTCGTGATGAAAGGGGCGTTTACATAATTACCAAACGAACCGAAGAAACTTTGAAGCCTTCGGAAGCAAAGGAAACTGAAAAACCTATGCCCACACCACCAAAAGTTCTAAGCCCCGAAGAGCAAAACCGAAGACTTGAAAACCAGCAGAAAGAGCCGATAATTACCGATACGATAAAGTTAAGGCATGTCCCAGTAGCAGACATTTGCTTTTTACTGGGCATTCCAATTCATGGAGTGTCACCTTACCAGATGATACTTCAGGATTTTGCCAATCGTCGCCTTACAGGCTCAATTCCGATGCTTGGCAGGAAGAACCAGCGTTCAGTAACTAACAACCCATCAGTGCCTGAGACTATGCCTTTTCAAACATCACCGAACTTATTAGGCAACATCAATTTCCCTCCCCTTTTACAATCCTTTGAATCTTCAGAAGTCGCTCGTCAATTCATTCCAGGTGGCTTTGGAGGTGGATTTGGTGGCTTTCCAGGTGGCGTCGGCGGTTTCCCAGGTGGCATTGGAGGCTTTCCAGGCGGTGTCGGAGGTTTTCCAGGTGGCATTGGCGGTTTCCCAGGTGGCGTTGGAGGCTTTCCAGGCGGCGTTGGAGGTTTTCCAGGTGGCATTGGCGGTTTTGGTGGTTTTCTTGGTGCTCTAATTCCAGGAATCCAGAACATTATTGGACTACCAGCCCAAAATGCTCTGCTCGTTTGGGGAACTCCAGAGGCTATCAAAACACTTCGTGAAATTTTGAAAGCAATTGATCTCCCGCCAGACCAAGTTGAAATTGAATCTCAATTTGTTGAAGTGAGCGGAACATTACAAGACCTCTACGGTATTGATTGGTCAGTTGCTGGAAGAGAACTCACTGTTGTGACGGGATTGGGAACTCCAGCAGGGACAATTAACATCGGATTTGTGAGAGGCAGTTTGTCTGCATCCTTAGGGGCGCTTTTGACAAGAAGCAGAGGCAAAGTTATTCAAGCACCAAGAGCCTTCACAGTTAACGGGCTGCCTGTTTTCTTTATCTCAGTCGTTGAGCGTCCTGTCATCCTTCAAGAAGTGATTTTCGTCCCTGGTCCAGGTGGCACTATCACTCAGCAAATAGTCACATACATTGAAATCTTCCCAGTTCAAATATCGCTCACTGCTGTGCCATTCATCAATGCGGACAATACTGTCACTGTTTTCATTATCCCGATAGTTCAGGATATTCCTGAGTTCGTCCAAAACCCGATTGGAGGAACAATTCCTGTGGTAAGCACCACTTTCACTCAAGCCCTTGTTCGTGTTCGTGACGGTGAAAGTTTTGCTATTGGCGGAGTGTTAAGAACTCGTAACAGCCAAGCACGCAGGGAAATCCCCCTGTTGGCACGATTGCCTTTCATCGGTTCTCTGTTCAAGACAAAAACTCAAGATGTTGACGAGAAAAACCTCGTCATATTTGTGACTCCGAGAATTCTCCGTGCTCAAGAAATCACTCCTGTTGAACTTGGAGGTTAGCCTTCCAATGACAGCGGTGGCAAAATTGCTGTCGCTGGAGGGTTGTCTATGTTTTTGAAACTGAGAATGCTCACCGCAGGCGAATCGCATGGTCCTGCGTTAATTGTTGTCCTTGATGGCATACCTTCAGGATTGGCTTTGAAGGCTGAAGAGGTCAACAGCGAATTGAGAAGGCGTCAGAAAGGCTACGGTCGTGGCTTGAGGATGCGGAAAATAGAGAGCGATACCGTCAAATTTCTCAGTGGCTTAAGACACGGCTTCACTATTGGAAGTCCCATAGCCATGTTGATTGAGAATTTGGATTTTGAAAACTGGCGTTGGGCGATGTCTCCTGAACCGCTTGAAGTTTCTATCCCTGACGAGAAACTTCGCCCCTTCTTCGTGCCCAGACCAGGGCATGCCGATTTAGCGGGTGCA
>JANXCD010000042.1 GCA_025060305.1 Armatimonadota bacterium
TCGCCCGTTTTGCTGTGAACGAATTGGTCTCCTTTGACGGTTATGAAACCTTTTTCGCCAGCAAACTTTTCGTTAAGCGAGCGAAGGTCAATAGGTGATGAAGAAAAACTGTCCGCATCTGGGTCAAAAGGTGACCAGCCTGTGACAGCAACTTGCACTTGCTCGTTGGGCTTGAGTTTGCCCTTAGGAATCCAAACTCGGTTGATGAGCAAAAAGCAGTCGTAAGAGGCGGCACCTTCTTTGTTCGTTTGCTCAATGCGCAGCCGATGTTTGCCAGCAGTCAAGCGAACTTGACCAGCATAAATCCAGTTAGCGACGATAAAAGTTCGCAGTTCTTCTTCATCAAGGAGGGAAACTTCAAATGGGACTTCTCGCCAACTTTGGTCGTCAAAGCGCCACCTGAAGGGACCGTGCTTCCAAAACTTGCGGACAAAAAAGTGATAATCGCCAGTTTGAGTAACAGTGACTTCATATTCCAAAAAGGGCGTTTGAACATATTTGCCATCAATGCCGATCCATCGCCCTTCCGACAAAACGGACGCTTCTCGCTCGTTTAAGGGCGCAAAGGGGTTTCGTTCAGGTGGCGGAAAATTTGTTGAATTTGGCTTTTCCGCTTCCCACCAAACCCAAAGGAGTTTGGTATCAGCCGATTTTTCGCTTTTCATGGCTTGACAGTTTAGGCGTTGCATCATAACTAATGCGATAATCGCAGTCACTATTACAACCATCCACTTAAGCGATCGCCACTTCATATTTGCTTTCACCCCTTCCTCTAATTCTCGCACCTTCTTTGCTGCGAAATCTGCAGGCACTGTCATAGTATCAAATGCTCTATGCTCAAAAATTTGTCATTACAACATGGTTTGGGCTATATCAAAAACAAATTTCGGCAAGCCGTTAGGCTACCCTCCGAATTGACTAAACTTGCTCTTTAATGCAAATTTCGTTGGTAACCGCTCTCTATACTCAAAAGGTTTTTGGTAAGAGTAGGGGTGGACGAAACCTGCCCAAAGAAATTTCGGTCAGGCTCCACTTGTCCCTACAACTGAAAAAGTTTTCTCTGTTGAAATTGGCGTCATAGGTTAGAACCTGTGCTCCATTTCTAATCTTGCTGATTTAATGCAAAGCGATTATGTTTTTCGCCATTGAGTTCCTTGAGGTGTGTCTTCAAGGGCAATTCCCAGTTCGCTCAGTTTTGAACGAATTAAATCAGCAAGGTCAAACAACCTTCTTTGGCGTAGTTGAGCCCGAACTTCAATCAACAATTTGAGCAATTCTTCACCTAAGGCGTCTTCAAGCCTTTCTGGTGCTTCAAGTTCTCGGACATCAAAGCCCAAAACGGAAAGCAAGTTTGTCAGCCTATCTTTCATCAAACTCAAAACTACTTTTTCGGAGTGTGAAGGTGACTCTTTGACAATCGCATTATAGGTCAAAGCAGCACCAACTATTCGGAACAAGTAGCCGAGCGCTTCGGCTGTGTTCAAATCGTCATCCATCGCTTCGTAAAAAAGTCTCGTGCTTTCTTCAAGGAGTTGCATTAACTCTGAAGCCCTCTCTTTTTTATCGTCGTTTTCTTCCGATGTTTCGGTTGCTAATTTGGTGTTTATGACTTCAATTGCTGTGCGAATTCGTCTTAAAGAAGCCTTTGCGCCTTCTATTCGTTCCTCGGAATAGTCAAGGGGGGACCTGTAATGAGTTGAAAGGTAGAGCAGTCTTAGAGGATTTTTACCATGTCGCTTTAGAGCGGCACGCAAAGTTACAAAGTTGCCTAAACTTTTGCTCATTTTTTCGCCACCAACTGTTAAGACACCTGAGTGCATCCAACAAGTCACTATTGGCTTAACCCCAATCAGGGCTTGAGATTGAGCGATTTCGTTTTCGTGATGGGGAAATACAAGGTCAGTGGCACCGCCATGAAGGTCAAAGGGAGCGCCCAAGTATTTCAGTGACATAACAGAACATTCAATGTGCCAGCCAGGTCGTCCCTTGCCCCAAGGGCTGTCCCAAAAAGGTTCGTTGGGTTTTGCCGCTTTCCAAAGGGCAAAGTCCACTGGGTCATCCTTGTCCTCGTCAGGTGCAACACGAGCGCCCGCAATTAGTTCATCACGAGTTTGTCCAGAAAGCAAACCATAATCGTGAAACTCACTCTCGTATTTGCTGACATCAAAGTAAACATTGCCACTGCGAGCGTAAGCATAGCCTCTGTCAATAAGCATTTGGACTGCTTTGATGATGTCATTTATGTGCTCAGTGACGCAGGGCATAATTGTCGGTTGAAGCAAGCCCAAATCTCGGCAATCTTCTTCAGCCTCGGCTATAAATCTTTCGGCAATCTCCTTTGCGCTCACTTTCAACTCATTCGCCCTCTGGATTATTTTGTCGTCAATGTCTGTCCAGTTTTGAACATGAATGACTCGCCAGCCTCTATGCTCAAGGTATCGGCGTAAAACATCGTAAACGGTAAAGGCTCTTGCGTGCCCGATGTGCATGCTGTCGTAAGGCGTCAAACCGCAAACATACATGTGCAAAACATTAGGTTCACGAGTTTTAAGGGTCTCTTTTTGCCTTGTCCGAGTGTTGTAAATTTTCATTTTCGTCCAGTCCTCCTAAGGAGCAAAATAGAAATTTTCGTCAAGTGAATTCGGCGCTCAGTTTGTTTGTCATCAACCACTGTCTAAAGCCAGTGATATGTCTAACCAAGCACTAATAAACTTTGTAGCAAAGATTGCTCATCTTTTTTCTTCGCCAAAAATTTCGTCGCTTCTTCGTCTTTGGCAGAAATCTCTCTTAAACTGGCGATATGCAACTTTCAAATGGGTTTTCTCGTCGCTTTTGCAACCTTTTGGGTCAAAAAAGCAACGATCAAACCTGAAAGCAAAAGATAAAAGATGCCTTGACAGGTGCCCCAAAATAGCGGTTGTTCGGCTCTAAGTTCTGAAACCGTGAAGAAAATTCCAACAACCGCTACAACAGGATTGTAGAACAAAATGAAAAATCTTGGGTCAAACATCCAGCCATATTTAATCCATTCTTGACCCCAGAATGTGAGAGAAAAAGGATCATATGACCCATATCCCGATGGCGCAAAGAATAACGCAAAAAACACTACCCACAAAATTGGCAAGATGAAAATTACAAAAACTTGACCAGCAAACGCTACTGCAACGGTTAACATTCCTCGCTTGAGCCAGTATGAAAGCCAAAGAGTGACTGCAATTAGCAAAATTGACCAACCGACTGCGACCAGTTGGGTTTTCAGAACCAAAGAAGGAATATTGACATTTGAAGAGGCACGATACTCTTGATATGCTCCGAGCCAAAGTGGCAGGACAAAGAAAAGGACGAGAAACATCAAAATCATCAATCTTGACAAAAATTTACCCATGACAATTTGGCTTGCAGTCAATCGGGTTAGAATAAGCATGTCCCAAGTTGCTTTTTCAAATTCGGCAGCGAAAAGCGAATGAGTCATAAGTGGTGCGATAATCCAAAGTGTCAAACATTCAAGCCCTAAGGTCAATGTTGGCAAGCCATGATCATAAACCTGTCGAAGAAACCAAATGTAAAGTGCAAGGAAAATTGCTGTTATGAGTCCAACTTGCCAAATTGGTCTGCGAACCAAAACTCCCGTTTGCCCTAAAAAGTGATAGCGAAAAACTGGGTTTGATTCAATCCACTTCCGCCAAAGAGGCATGGCTTATCACCCTATAAGATTCTACTATCTCGGCATCTTCAGGATTTGCTTGAAGGCTCGGAGTCTTGCTTTAATTGGGCGCCCCTTAGCATCAAAGAAATCTTTTTGGGACAGCCGAACGGATAACTGCCAATGCTTGTTGTCGCTATGATTTCCAATCTTCTTTGGTAACTATGGCTTGTCTCTATTCTGCGCCATGCCTCAGCATTTCACGATTTATTAAGGGGAAAATTCACACAGGCTTCAATAAATATTTTGAGCGTTCAAAATTGAGAGTTATTCGTTCGTTCCCGACTTACCTATTTTGCCAATTTGATAACCTGTCCAAACAGTTAAAAATTTCGGTATGTCAGCAAATCGGTAGGTTGACAATGAGTAGTTCAGTAATAATAGGACAATGCTCAATGCATATTCAAGCCTGCCTGATTTTTTCAGGAGATTCCGTCTTTACAATCCGTGAGTATGGAGCTAACGAACTAAATCCTAAAACACACTTGGGTCAAGCCATCTCTTTGGCTCAGTCACAAGAAGGTCATACTTCATTACTTTCGCATGCCCATCAGTGTAACAAGTGACGAACATCTCAATGTGCCTTGCTCTCACTTGCATATCCCAATGTGAACCAGGTCCTCCAATGCAAGGCAGTGATGTCCATTCAGGACCGATCCTGTTGTCACCGTTTGAATCTGCAGCCATGATCGTTCCAGCGACATCTTGAATATGAGCAAGACTTCTGTATCCGAGATAATAGCAGTTCAAGCCATAATCACTACCACCAGGAACATGATAGTGGGCTTCGCTTGGACCACTTGGGCAATGAAAAATTTGTCGGTTCTTCACATAAGGCAGCAAAACAATTGGCCAGACGGTCTCAATGATAGGGTCATATCCGTGCCCAGGTAGCACCTCATCATAGTCTTGAGCATACATTAGCATCGCAGTGCCAATTTGTCTCAAGTTACTTGTGCACGAAGCAGTCCTTGCTTTTTCCCTCGCCCTCGCAAACACAGGAAACAGAATTGCTGCCAGGATCGCAATAATAGCGATCACTACCAGCAATTCAATCAATGTAAAACCTCCACGAATTTGCTTTTGGCGGTCAGTTCGTCCGAAAGCAAAGATTTCGTTGCACCGAAGCATCTTTAGTCCCTCCTTTTTAGGGCTTGATTTTTTGTCTTGCATTTTCATTATATCATATGCTTTTTTTTTAGTCAATGCGGATGAAATCTGACTGCAACACTAACCTTTGCTGCTACTTTTCGGGCAGACCTTTAATGCTTTTACTCTGAGCGCTAACTTTTTAGCGTTATTTGTTCACAGTGTCAGAATAAGTATGACTAACCAACTCTTTTCCAAAAATTGAGGTCAAAAGAATAGTGATGAATAAGTGTGTGCACGCATTTGGCGCTTTCTCAAAAAGCCTTGGCTGGCTAAACTATAATTTGCATTTCTAAAGACTCAAACAAATCGTTAGATTTTAGGATTTTTTCAGCAACTCAAGGAGGAATGTCTTAGTATGGAAGAGATAGCGTTGGTAGAGCGAGCCGCTCATTTGCTTGCTCAGTTAGGTTTCATGCTGCTGGTAGCAAAACTGTTTGGCGAGTTCTTTGAGCGCTACTTGAAACAATCGCCTGTTTTGGGTGAATTAGTTGGCGGGATGATAATTGGTCCGTATGCGCTTGGTCATCTAATTCATTTCCCGGGCATGCATCAACCCCTTTTTGCTACTCCACATGGTCACACTGGTGGTGTCCCTCTTTCGCCAGAACTTTGGGGAGTTGCTCAACTTGCAGCAGTGATTTTGCTTTTCGGTGCTGGGCTTGAAACTGATTTCAGTTTGTTCCTTCGTTTCGGGCTTCCTGCCTTCGTTGTAGCAATGGGAGGTGTAATTTTCCCTTTCTTCTTTGGTGTCTTCTTGACTGTAATGTTTGGCTATGCTGATTCCTTTATGCATCCTTCTGCGCTTTTCATGGGAGCAGTGATGACTGCAACTTCTGTCGGAATTACGGCAAGAGTGCTTTCGGAACTTGGTAGGTTAGGCACGCCTGAAGGTGTGACTGTTTTGGCTGCTGCTGTTATTGATGATGTTTTAGGCATTATTGTCTTGGCAATAGTTACCAGCATTGTTCAAGTTGGTGAAGTTAAAACCGTCCAATTAGGTAGCATTGCGATTAAGGCTTTCGGCTTCTGGTTGTTCCTGACAGGAATTTTGGTTATTATCGCTCCAATTCTGGTTAAAGTTATGCGTCGTTTCAAAGGTGAAGGTGCTCTTATTGGGTTGGCTTTGGCTTTATGTTTCTTGATTGCTTCCTTAACAGAAAGTGTTGGCAAGTTGGCGATGATTATCGGAGCATACGCCTTAGGCTTAGCATTTTCAAGAACGGAGATGCGTGAAGATTTGGAGCACGCTATCAGACCGCTCATTCATGGCTTAGTGCCTGTTTTCTTCGTTGCTATGGGAATGTTAGTTAATTTTTCGGCAATGAGCCATGCTTTCTGGTTTGGTGTTGCAATTTCAATTGCTGGAATTATCGGAAAAGTTTTAGGCTGCGGTTTGCCCGCACTTGGAGTCGGCTTTAATTCTTTAGGTGCAACTCGTGTTGGTATTGGAATGATGCCTCGTGGTGAAGTTGCCTTAATTGTCGCTGGAATGGGTTTGGCTTACAAAGCAATCAACGAAGCAGAATTTGGCGTTGCTGTGATGATGACTTTCGTTACAACCTTTCTTGCCCCTATTGCTTTAGTCCCACTGTTTCGCAATCCTGTTGCTGGCACGAAAAAAAAGGAGGTAACAGTCCATGAATGAAAGAACCTTTCAAATTGCTTTGCCTGTTGGACTTGCCGAAGCCTTCGTTGCATCTTTAGAACAAATTCTCAAAGCAGAAGGTTTTGAAGAGAGCCTAAAAGCAGGTGAAGTTGGTGGAATTGAAACAAGTGTGTGGAGTTGTGAAAATGCTCAAGTTGTTATCGTCTTTCACGAATCTAAAGCAGAGGAGACAATAAGCGTTTCCGCTCAAGGCATTGATGGTGCGAGAATTGTGAAAGTTGCTGGCGTTCGTCTTGCCTTGAGTTTGCTTGAGGGATTGCCGTTAGAAGTTAAGAAAACTCTTGAACCTGCACTTGCTCAATTGAGGCAACATGCCACTTAACTCTAACTATCAAAGGCATATCCGCTAATGCGTATATCGGTCGGTTATCACTGTTGTGTGTCTAACGCTTTTCATTTACTTCTCTAACTTCCCTTTGCCTTTTTGCCTAACTGCCTGTTTTCGGCATGGAAGTAGCCTCACCATAAGGAAGGTTGACAAACTTTTTCGCAGGGGTTATGTGTTATCTTTGATTTAAAACTGCAGAGAGGCGAAGAATTATGCCGAAGGTGTGGACAATCATAACGCCAGAAAATATCCGTGTTGAACTTGAATTGGCTAACCCACTTGAACGAGCAGTGGCTTTGGTGATTGACACTCTTGTCGCTGGCATATTGGCTTTAGTGTTCGCTGCTATTTTCACATCCCTTTCGGGCACTGGGACTTTTGGGACAATTTTAGGCATAGGCAAAATGGAAACAGGAGAGCGATTTGCTTTGCTTTACGCTTTCGTTTTGCCCTTGCTGATTGTTGTCTATCACAGTTTACTTGAGAGCCTTTGGGGCGGACAAACTTTAGGCAAAAAGTTATTTAACCTCAGGGTCATAAGGACTGACGGGACTATTCCTGACTTAGCAGCATCGCTCATCAGGAACGCTTTGAGGTTCATTGACTACATGCCTTGCACTTGCGGAGTAGGTCTCACCTTTATGCTTCTCAGCGCTCAATTCAGAAGGTTAGGCGATTACGCCGCTGGAACACTCGTCATTCGTGAAGGTCAAACCTTAACTCATCCTTTACCTGAAGAAGAATTTTCGTTGACAGAATTTCAGGTGTTAACGCCTTTAGCAGTTGCGAATCTCGGGCAATTGACCGAAGAGCAGATTTTGGCTTTGAGATATTTTTTGCTCAGGTCAAAACAACTTTCGCCAGAGTTGCGAAATCAAATTGCCGAAAAACTTGCCAAAAGAGTTGCCAATCTCCTTTGGGAAGGCAATCCACCAGAAAACTTGCCTTCTGAACGCCTCCTTGAGGAAGTCGTCTGGTTTTACAAACAAAAGTTTGGGCAGTCTTAATTCAACTGAGTTGAAACTTTCTTTTGTCTCTTTTGGTGTTCAGACCAGATTCGGTGCAAAGCGTTTTGAATTTGTTGAGAGTTCACTGGCTTCGTTAAAACTATGTCAATGGCGTCTTGTATTTCTTCAAGTTTGACTTTAAATCCCCAACCAGACAGCAAAATGACTGGCGTTTTTGGTGAGATTTTCTTAACTTCTTTGCCGACAGTTATGCCATCCATTTTGGGCATCCCCAAGTCAGTGATAACAACATTAAACGGATTGCCGTGGGAATGGGAGTTACGGAAAATCTCCAGTCCTTCCTCACCGCTGGCAGCAGTAACGACAATGTGACCGTTTCTGCGGAGCAAGAGGGCAACCGTTTCACGAACGGAAGGCTCATCATCAATGACCAAAAGTTTCAGTGAAGGAACCATTTCTGATGGTAACTCATGGAATTTAACTGAACTGCTGGGTAACCACAGCCTCACTTTTGTCCCTTTGCCAAGTTCACTTTCAATCTCCATGAAGCCTTCATGGCGTTGGACAGTCCCGTAGACAGTAGATAAGCCCAAACCGCTTCCTCGCTCGCCTTTGGTAGTGAAGAAGGGTTCAATAGCACGGCGCTTGGTTTCTTCATCCATGCCAACACCTGTGTCTTCAACTTCAACGACAGCCCAAGCCCTCCCCATCTTTTCTTGCCTGTATGTCCTGATGGTCAAAGTTCCACCTTCAGGCATAGCATCAACAGCGTTGATGATCAGATTGATGATTGCTTGTCTAATTTCGCTCGGAGTTCCCATCAAAGGTGGCAAGTCTTTAGCCAAATCAAGTTTTGTTTGGATTACTATGCCTCTTTCCAAAGGCATGTTGAACCATCTCGGTCTTGTCATCTCCCAAGCATCTTTGCAAATTGCATTCAAGTCCATTGGCTCAGGCAACTCTTGTTGAGTCCTTGGTCTGTAAAACTCACGCATCCTTTGAATCGTTGTAGCGATGTCTCTCGCAGATTTGAAAATAGTCTCAGCAACATTCCTAATAACAGGGTCGCTGTGTTCAAACATCATTTCAGCAAAGCCTTGAATAGGGACGAGGGCATTGTTTATGTCATGAGCGATGCCACTTGCAATTTGACCTAAGGCTCTCAAGCGTTCCTGTTCAAGCGTTCGCTCTTGGAAAGTTTGAAGTTCATCATAGGCTTGCCTGACTTGCTGAAAGAGAACAGCGTTTTTGATGGCAACGGAAAGATAGTCGCAGAAAGAGTTCAGGAACATGATGTCAGGTTTGGAGAAAATTGCTCCTTTCCTGAAAACAACCATTACTCCCCAAAGTTGGGTTGAATCGCCAATGCCACGAAGGAAAAGAGACTGGTAATTGAGTTGGTAAAGTCTTTGGAACAGAGAGCCAATAGTTGATGTAAAGTCATTCAACAAAATGCCTTCGCCCGACCATATCTTGCCTTCCAAAAGGGCAATGGCTTGTCTCTTTAAGATTTTATCTGGTCTTAAGCCTAAAACCTCCATCAAATCGCTTGCACCTTCGTTCGCCCTTTCAAGGATGAAGCTTTCTTTATCTTCTTGATAGCGAAAGAGTAAAACAGCCGAATTGGGATAAACTTGCGAGATTGAACTGATAGCAACTTGGACTATGCTGTCAATGTCCAGTCTCATAACGAGAGAGCGGGTAATCTCTTGAAGGGCTTGAAGTTTCTGCTCAAGTTGAACTTGCTCAGTGATGTCCAATATGAAACCTTCATAGTAAAGCACATTCCCTTCATCATCCTTGACAGCCCTTGCCCATTTTGCAAGCCAAGCGATGCTGCCATCTTTCCGCTTGATTGGGTATCGGAAGTTGGTAACAAAACCTTGCTCAACCATCAATTGTTTGAAGCGTTCTCTGTCTTCGGGGTTCAAGTAAATCTGCGTAGGTATGTCAATCATCATCAACTCTTCAACGCTTTCATAGCCGTGAATTTTCGCTTGAGTTTCGTTTGCCATCAGAAAGTGTCCTTCAGGAGTGCTTCGGTAAACACCGACGACAGCGTTTTCAAACAAGTTGCGAAAATCCTTTTCTGAACGGCGAAGTTGTTCTTCTGCTTGATTACGGACAATGGCGAAAGCAATATGGTTTGCAATCGCTTGCGCCAATTGAACTTCATCGTTTGAAAACTGGTGGGGAGTGTTGAAATAAGCCATAAACTTACCCATCAGTTTGCCTTGATAGACCAAAGGAACGAACATCAAAGCCCGAATGCCTTCTTTGAGAACGACTTGGCGAAGTTCGCCTAACTCATCGGCTTTAGCGACATCAAGGATAGTAATTGGTTTTGGTTCTGGTTCATCCAAACTCCAAGGGCTATGACCTTCAACGGCTTTGCGATATTGCTCTGATAAACCGTACCAAGCCTTGAACCTCATTACTCCGTCAGAGTCAAAGAGCAAAATGGAAGCCCTATCGGCTTTAAGGGCACCCATCAGCCCTTTCAGAGCCTCTTCGTAAACCGTTTCCAAATCAGTTGCTTGGTTTAGAGTTGCTGTTAGGCGATACAAAGTTTGCAGTTGTTCCAATCTCCGAGCAATTTGTTCTTCGGCTAAGATTCTGGCAGTAATGTCTATGATAAAGCCTTCATAGTAAAGCAGATTTCCTTCACGGTCATAAACCCCACGCCCGCTTATTGATGCCCAAAAGATTTCGCCATCCCTACGCTTGAATGAGACAATGAAGTTTTCAACAAAACCTCGTTCGGCAATCATTTGCATGAACTCGTCACATTTTCTTGGGTCGGTCAAATGTTGCTCAACTATGTTAGTAACAGAGGCTATCATCTTTTCGGGAGTTTCATAGCCAAACATTTGAGCAAGAGCAGAGTTAACTAAAAGGAAACGACCATCAGGCGTTACCCTGTAAATTCCCACATTTGCATTTTCAACCAATTCACGGAATTGTCTTTCTTGCTCAATTTGTCTTTCAGTCGCTTTTTGCCTTTCTATAATGCTTCCAAGCAAACTGGCAGTAATCCTTGAAATTGCGATGTCAACATCGTCCCAGTGTTTCTCCCTCTTGCGAGCACTTAAGCCTAAAACTCCCCACCATCTACTCTCAACGAAGATAGGCACAGCCAACAAGGCATTAATCTCACGGCTTTCGTAAAATTTCCGATAAGGTTCAGGCAAGGTTTCCACAAGGACAAAAACAGGCTCACCTGCTTCAATCGCTTTAATTTGCTCAGGTGTGACGGCTTCACTAAAGGGGCAAACATCCTTACTTTGTTCAGCCTTATACTCGTCAATGCTCCATAAGTCAAGGCATTTGAAAAATCTTTGACCTTTTTCATCGGTGACAACTTGAGCGACGAAGGCTTTATCGGCTTCAGACAATTTACCTATGTCTTCAAGAAGGATGGGAAGCACACTTTCCCAATCCATAGCGATAAGCATTTGCAAAGCAATTTGCGAAAGTTTTGACAAGTATTGCTCACGGCGTTTTTGCTGAAATTCCAAAAGCGCTCTTGCTACAAAGTCGGATGCGCTACCTGCGAAAGCAATCTCATCGCTGCTCCAATTGCGCTCGGTTTTGTGTTCGCAACAAATAATGCCAACCATCCTACCCTCTACTTTTACTGGCGCGTCCATCGTTGACTTAATTCCATGAGGCAACCAGTAATCTTCGCTCAACTCTTTTGTTCTGGGGTCATCCAAAACTGAACTTACTGCAACCACTCGTTCCTTGTCAAGCGAAGCCAAATAGTCAACATATCCTTTGATCGGAAGCAAAGTTCCAATCAATTTTTCTGAACCTTCCCCTACTGCAGCCAAACAATAGATGTATCTTTGGTCTGGAGTTACTTGCCAAATATTCACACGGCTGACTTGTAGAGCGTCACAAACTTCTTGAGCGATAAGATTCAATTTCGCTGTCAAGTCTTGCTCTTGTGGCAGATTTTTCGTTAACCTGATTAATGTCTCTTGGAAACGGTTTGTCCGCTTTTCCGCTTCCTTTCGCTCTTCCCATTTCAAAACCATCTCCAAAAACAAGTTCATCTGTTGGCGTGCCAACTCCAGCAATTGCAACTCTTCGTCGGAAAACTGCTCCTTTGATGTCCCGATGATAAGCAATCCCATCGGTTGCCCTTCAACATAGAGCAATTTGCACCAATAATTTCGCAAATGCAGTGCAGTTTGTAATGCTCGCCTAACCTCATCTGGTAAAATTGAGGTTACAGAGACCTTACTTTCAAGTTGCTCAATTACTGAAGTGGGCAAAACCAATTTCGGCTCTTCTTTGTCCGAACCTTCTTTTGCTTGGCTCATGATTCTGCGAATTATGTGGGTTGGCGCATAGCCAGCAAGGATGAAATTTTTCGTCTGCTTGTCGTAGCGAAAAGACATAGCCAGCGAGAATTGAAACTCACGGACAAAGGCTTCAGCCAAAACCTGAAAAAGTCTTTGAGAATCTTGGGTTTCAATAAAATGCTCAGAAAGAGTTTGGAAAATTTCCGTCAGTTTGACGGCAAATTCACCGCCAGAGATTTTTCTGTATCTTCCCATAATCCAAATGACCAACAAAGCAATCAAAATCAATAAGTCCCAAACGAGAAAACGCATTATCGTGGCATCTTCAACTAGTATTCCTTTCGGAACTGATGCGATAAGAAGCATTGGCAACTCTTTCAACTCAGAGACGAAATTGACCAAATCCTTTTCGTCCGACGGTTTCAACTGGCTCAATCGGGCAATGACATTGCCCTCTCGGTCTGCAAACCTTAGTGAAAAGGGAACAGTCGGAGCAAAGAAACTTTGAGCCAAAGAATTAAAAGCATAAAGCAAGAGGATTTCGCCACGCTTTTTGTCTTTGATGACGATGTCAGTTTCAATGCCAATGAAAGAAGGTTCGCCATTTGCATCAGCGAGCACAGTCATACGACAAGGGTAGTGGTGGAAAGGAACTTCCCAAATTGAACGCAAATTGGGAAGTTTATCTTCCAAAGGTGAACTTACAACAGGCTTCCCTTCGGCATCATTGATAACCCAAAAGTCGGCTCTAACCGAATTTCGCATTTCATTGAGCCAGTTGCCAGACTGAAGAATAAATTGCTCTCGTCTTTTGGGGTCAAGCAAAATTTCGTTAGTGTTAAAGGTTTGCTGGAAAGTTATGCTGCGGGCAGCAAACTCAAAAAAGTTGTCCCACTGTCGGGCAAGTTGCGAGACAGTTAAATCCATAGATTTGGTCTTAACATGGTAGGCAAAAAGGCGAACTAACCAATCGGACACTAAGCCAACTAAAGCGATAACAGCAACTATCGCTATTATGGCTTTCCAATTTCTAACCCTGAGACCAGCCATAGTCGTCAACTCACCTCAAACAAATGCTTATTCATGTTTAAGTTTAACGATTTCCGATTGAAACGCAAGAGCAAGAATAACGGTCAGCATTGTCATAAGGTCGGTAAAAGTATAGCGTTGGTTCTTGGCTGAAATAAGAAAGAAGTGTCAGGTTTATAGTATTCAACATGACTTGTTGCAGAAAAACTGGATATTTAGGCAGTGCATTTCCTTATTTTTTCGGGCATATTTTAGTCATAGTTCACTTGCTCTTTCTGCAATTTGTTGTGCAGCATACTATAATGCCCGTAAACTCTAATACGAAAACTTGAACTTTCAACAAATTTTCAACTATGCTGCCTTCAAATGTCTGTTGATGTAACTGCGATGGCGATACTGAGCGACAAGTTCAGGGTCAATCGGGTAGCGACCATATTTGCGAGCCGATTCTACCATTGCTTTGTAGTTTTCTGGCTTGACTGCTGGGTGGATTGAGTTGCTTGAAGCCAAGATGTGCCCTCCGCTTGGCGATGCTTTTGCAATTGTCTCCTTGACAGCCTCTTCAACTTCTTCAACCGTGCCATAAGTGAGCACGAAAGAGCAATCAACATTGCCGATGACAGCAATCCTGTCACCATACTTCGCTTTGACTTTGCCGATGTCCATCCCT
>JANXCD010000043.1 GCA_025060305.1 Armatimonadota bacterium
CAGGGGCAAGTAATCTCCCAATTTCAATTGATTTGCTTGCTTAATCAACCATGTCCCTTTGTTCCAAACAAGGAAGAGGTGATCAGGAGTTACTTTAAGCCGGCGTCCCATCGCAGTGGAAATTTCCAAAAGGTGTGATGTTGAGCGTTTGAAAATTTTTTTGACCTTAGCCCAATAAGGTTGCTGAGTGTCAAGTTCAAAAGAGAGAATCTCAATGCTTTCAGTAGAGTGCGATTTCTTGAACTCTTTTATGACCTGCTCGCAATAATCCCCTATGGGGATACTGCGAACATGTCCACTGTTACGAACCACCACATACTCATCTGGTGCAAGGCAATTGCCATACCACTGGATACCGTCAACTACGCCAGTGAAAATGTAGCGTGCCTTTGGGTCGGAAAGTTCCGCAAAGCGGAGAGTGTCAACGAGAGCGATCGGTCGTGCTCCCATCGCCAAAATGTCACGAACGATGCCACCTATTCCTGTCGCAGCGCCACTTTTAGGCTCAATTTGCGATGGATGATTGTGGCTTTCCATCTTGAACAGAACCCACAAACCTTTTTTGACTTCAATTCCGCCAGCATCCCCACCTGAAGCAGCACGATACTTGCCAACATTTCGGGGCAGCAATTTGAGCCATTGTTTTGACCTACCATATCCGCAATGCTCGCTCCACTCAACGCTGAACATAGCAAGTTCCGTATCCGTCGGCTCACGCCCCAAAATTTCGCAAACTTTTCGGAACTCATCTTCGCTCATGCCAAGCGCCAACGCTTTTTCAAGTATCATTTCGGTCATGACTTATCCTCCCAGTCTTCTTCAAGGTTTGTTAATGGGTTTCCACCTTTCATCAGGGCAGTTTGAATTCGTCGGCTAAGCCCAAGCGATGCCAAAACTCGTTGAAAAACTTCTGCCTCCAAATCAGGTTCAGCAAATCCATCCATAAGTTTACGGACAGCGTTAATGATGGCGATTCCATCACCCGCCGTTTTCGGCAAAGCGATGGGAATTTCACTCAAGTAATCTTCGGTCACTGCATAACTTCCTTTCGGCGTCCTGCCACGACCTGTCCTTAAAAGAAAGTCGGAGACAGGAGAATTGAGAAACGCCAACAGGTAAAGAAGCACATCTTCCAAAGAAAGGCGACGGCTTACTACTTGCTCTAACGCCGAACGGAAATTAGCAAAGTTAGTGTTATCGTCAGCAGGAAGAAGTAACATGCAAGCATGTTGTGCCAAGTAGCCCTCACGGTCAAGAGCAAAACGAGGTTTGCGAGTCAGATAGGGCGAAACAATCTTGGGGCAGGCAAGCATAAGGATGCAATCGCGTGGCCAAAGATATTCATACCATTGACGATCGAACTCTGCCATAGACCTGCCCTTAAAAATTCTCCCTGCCAGTTCCACATAATTCTTGACGAGGTAGCGGGCAGTTTCTGGGAAGCGGACGAGTTGGCGAGAGATGCGATAAGTAAGTAACTTTTCCCTTTGCTCAAACGGGTCTTGGACAGTCAGCATAACCCTCTGCTCGTAAAGGTCAATGGCGGTAGTGAAATCCAAAGCGTCAGTTAAGTCTGGTTTTTCTTTGGGTCGTTCTTTTGGTTGAAGGTAGAAAGCGGGGTAGTAGGTGGCTTGTTTTCCTCGTCCCAATCGGATGTAAGGGTAAAGCATCCATTTGCCGCCCCATTGAATTTGCCACCTTTGAACATCCGTGCCTTTTAAGGCTTTGAAAATCAGGTCTTGCTCCAAGTGAAGTTTTTGTAGTTGCTCTTCATCCAATTCAAACAACTCTAAAGCTCCGCCCGGAGTTACACCTTGCACAAAAACCAGCAACTTTTTCGCCGACCAAACTTTGCTTGGGGAGCGTCGTGGCAAGTTTAAGATTGTTCGGCGTAAAGAATGTTGTGGGTCAAGCACCCAACGCTGACCACCCCACTGTCGCAATTGAATTTGGGGAAGCGAAAAATTTTGAGCGACAAACTTGGGGTCAATAGGGTTACCGCTCAAAATGTTCTGAACTTGTTCTATCACCCATCTTTGGCGTTCGGCACGGTCTTGAGATGGATAGCCTTTTGGCTTATCCGTTCTGATGATAACAACATCCTTACCTTTGTCCACTCCTTTCATTGCAATTGTGATAGCGGGAGTGTTCATTGCCCTGAAGAACAATTGCCCAAACGGTTGCAAGTCAATGATGTGAGTGAGGGTAGCGTGATTGGCGAAATAATTTCGGATTCCTGTCCCAAAGTCACGATCAAAGTAGGAGTTTTGAGTGATCATGCCCAAACGCCCACACTCTTTCAGCCATTCCATTCCTCGCTTCAAGAAGAGCACATAAATGTCTACCTTCCCTGTCATGACCTCAGGATAGAGCCGTTGATAGCGATTTCGTTTTTGGTGGTCAAAAAGCGGGCTTAAGTCTCCTTTCAACACACCACCCCAAGGCGGGTTGCCAACGACGAAATCAAACTTTCGCTGCATCAGTTCGGCATAACGGCGACGATGCTCTTCAGTCAACTGGATGCGTGCATTGACTTCTTGTTCACCAAAGTCAAAAGCGTTTGGAACTTGCCTTTCCAAAGCGTCGTGGGCTGTAATTGTTAAATTCAGAGCAAGGTCAGGGTTTTTACGCTTAGCAGGTTCGTAAAGAGACAGAAGTTGAAAGAACAAGTTGACAGTCGTTAGGAAAGCAGCGAAAGGGTGAATGTCCACGCCACAAATTGCCTGCAGAATGTATTCCAATTTTCGCTGGGCACGAATCCAAGAGGCACGCTCTTCAAAAATGTCTGAATGGCAAGGCATTTGTTGCTCCAAATGAGCGATAAGTCTTTGGGTCGCTTCAACGAGAAAAGTCCCAGAACCGCAAGCAGGGTCAAGAAGGGAACACTGGCATAGACCTTCAACTTCAGGCTTATAGCCCACTAAATCAAGGATGAGCCGAACGATAGGGTCAGGAGTGTAAAAACCGCCTAACCGCTGCCTCTCTTCTGAAGGCAGGTAGCGCTGATAAACATCCTTCCATGCATCTACATCCATTTGAGAAAAATCGTAAGCGTCAAGGACACGAAGGAAACGACGACAGACGATGTCCCCTCTGCGCTCAAAAGTTGCCAATTGTCTCCTCTCCCGTTCGCTCATCACCTGCTTTTTCAAAGGTGGGACAAACCACCAATCAAATTGCCCTTGCCTGTAGACAGCAGGAAGCAGGATTTCACATAACTGCCGAATTTGTTCTAAGCAATCAAGAACAGGCGTGCGAGTCCCGACAAATGGTTGGGGTTGTTCATGCAACAACTTTTGCAAAGCGTCATGGGAGATGAGTCGCTCAAACAAACCTTTATCTTCGCCAACTCTGTAGAGCATAAATCTTGCTGCTAAGACATGGGCTGTTTGAGTCGCATACTGGTCAACAAAAGTTTCGTAAAGCGACCACAACTGTTTTTGTAAAGCCTTTCTGTCCTCGTCTTTTATGGCAGAGAGAATGTGAGAAGCAAACTCGTTCGCTTTAGTGCGGTCGCATAAGCCTAATTGTTGGCTGAGAACATTGGCAATGTGCTGAGAGTCGGGACGCTCTTTAGCAGCCTCTCTCAACCTCTCCTCTGCCATTTCAAAAGGCACTATGCCTGATTCAGAGCACCAACGGGCAAAAAGGTTCAAAACGAGTTGCCGTTGCGCTTCACCCATTTCACCCTGTTCCATCGCCCGAAAAGTTTGGATGAGCCAGTCCCTTAATTCATCAACGCTTTCACGCAAGGATGCTGAGAAATGTTGCAAAAAATGTGGGTGCTTATGGTTCAGTGGCAAACGCCCCATCTCTTCACCCCCGAAAATGCTTAGCAAACATTGGCTCAAAGAAAGCATATGAATCTTCAACTGACAGCACCTGTTGGAAGTTTAAGACAGCATCTGGCTCAAAGCGAGTGAAATTTTTACCATCCCATCTTTCCCAAATCCAACCGTTGGTCAAAACAACATGGCGCAAGGTTGGATAATTTTTTGCCCTTCGCAAGGTTTGACGACGATGTATTTTAGTCAAGGCGACTTCAGGCTTCTTCGTCTCCATGTAAATGACTGGCAACAACTGTCCATTCACAAAAACCACATCAAACTGTTCCCCAAAAACTGTGGATGCTGATGACCAACCTAAAGCATCTTGAAAAACCTCACAGACGATCCAGCCCCTTAGTGCCCTTTCGCCCCAATCGCCGGGATAGTGTAAATGTTGCTTGTAGTGTTCGTATCTTTTAAGAATTTGAGTAACCGTTCTAACTAATTTCCTTGCCTCTTGTCGCATTGTCCCTCACCGCTCATATTTTGCATCGCCGCCAAATCCTCAGCACACGCCCCAAAATTTCGCAAACTTTTCGGAACTCATCTTCGCTCATGCCAAGCGCCAACGCTTTTTCAAGTATCATTTCGGTCAACTTCGGTCACCCCCAACAGAAGTCAAAAATTCGCCTGCGCAATCTTTTTGACTTCGGTTTCAAAAAACCGTTTGACTTTTGACCAACGAATTGGCTGAAGCATTTTCGGCATAGGCTCAATTTCGGCATCGGCGAAATAAACCAAACTTCGCAAAATGTGATTTAGGCTGTATTTGACACCAACATACTTTTTCGGCAACAAAGCCATCAACTGTTCCAAAGGCATCACCTGACAAATAAAAAACAAGTCAACGAAATCCCTTCGGCTTCCCCTTTGTGAGATGGCAATTAGTTTCATCAAGCCAATATCAGTTAAACTGGCGACATTGACACTAAAAAGTTTTTTTGATGGCTCTACAAGCGGATATGAGTAGGTGAAGAAACTCGCACGAACATCACAAAGGATGCCTGTCACAGTTCCCCACGCTTCTGTTTGAAGTTCAAATTTGTTGAGTCTCTTGAGCCTTTGGATTAGGGTTCTTGTGTTCAAGTCCTTTTGAGTGAAAAAATCCAAATCTTCCGAAATGCGATGTCCCAAATGCAGTGCAACTCCACTTCCGCCAGCGAGATAAAAATTTCGCATCCACTTTTGCCGTCCTAACTTTTCCAAAAGCGACTGAGCGGGTTGCGAGAGCACTTGGACAAACATGCTATTTGCTCCTTTGGGATGTTTAAAATCAGCCTCCAAAAATTTGCTGTCCGCTTTGAGATGCGTCGGCTTTGGCAAACGACTTCCTTTATCGCTTCGTCTCCGAAAGTTTGTCTCAGCCAACGAATTGCTTTCTCATCGCCAAATTCCAAAATCCGCTCAATGATGGAGTTTCGGTGTCGCTTCAAGTTTAACCTTGTCGGCTCAGTGTCCCAAAAGTATCGGTGCAAATCTTCTGGTAACTTGTCCATTCTTTGCTCACCACTGTTAAATCATTTTGCTTCGCTTTATTGAAATTCGCTTCTTCTAAGGCAGTTTAGTTCCATTTCACTTTAAGAGGGCAGATAAGATTTTTAGGGCAAAGGGTCAAATCTTTGCAAGACGACGATAGATTTTGATTAAAAGACAAAGTGTTTTTCTGGGAGACTTTTTGGCAGAAATGCAAGGGCAAAGAGTAGCAAAGAAAGGAATTTAGTGACAAAATGGGGCAACGATGTTGACTGAGTTAATGAAAATTTCTGTCTGAAGAGGCATCACAATCAACCTTCTTTTCCGTTGAGTTTTAGGTTGATGTCTCTCCTAAAAATTTTTCGTTGCCTTTGAGTTTCTGGAAACTGTTTCCATTGAGAAATCGCTGATTTTATCGGCGAATTAGGGCTGTGAAAAACTATAGTTGAAATCTGCTTTGCCTTTGAAAAACTTTTTAAGGACAGCAATAAGCACATCAAGGGGGCGACTTGAATGCTGACCGAAACGAAAATCATAACGCTGGAAGATGTCAAGGCTAACCCGAAAGTCCAAACTTTCATCCGATTGTCCGACGAGCAGATGGAAGAAATCGGTTACACTGAACATGGCTTCCGCCATGTCAGTCTCGTTGCTCATAATGCACGCCGAATCCTGCAGGACTTGGGCTTTAACGACCGACAGCCTGAATTGGCGGCAATTGCAGGATACCTCCACGATATAGGCAACATGATTTCAAGAATCATGCACAGCAAAACAGGGGCAATGATTGCCATGAATGTTTTGCTTGAAATGGGAATGTCCCCTGATGAAGCAGGAACTATCGCTGCAGCCATCGGCAATCATGATGAGCAAGAAGGAGGTGCAATCATCTCGCCCGTCACTGCAGCGGTTGTTATAGCCGACAAAGCCGATGTCCATAGGTCTCGTGTTCGCAACCCCAACATGGCTGCTTTTGACATACACGACCGAATTAACTATGCAGCCCAGCACGCTAACTTGTTCGTTAGTTCAAATGAGCACACGATAAACCTTGAGTTGACTATTGACACAAGCATAGGAAGCGTTTTTGAATACTTTGAAATTTTCATGAGCCGAATGCTTTTCAGTCGCAAAGCAGCGGAGTTCCTTGGTTGCCGATACAAGTTAGTCATAAACGGTGTCCCAATGTTGTGAATTTGTGAATGCTAATTCTCAAACAACTCTTTAATTTCAACCCACTGCCTTCGTTTTGCGCTTTCAATCGCACCAAAGACCATCGCAAGTGTTTTCAAGTTGTCTTGAGCACTGCATTCTGGCTTGCGCTTCTCTTTCAATGCTGAAACAAATTCAGCCAAAACCGCTTTCGTGTCAACAAGCGGGAAGAAATCAAGTCGCACCTCTTCAACTAATTCTTTGGGAAATGAGCGACCGTAAAAGAGTTTTCCGCTCTCCCAAGTCAGGCTTCCTTTTTCGCCATCAATTCGCCATTCGCCTTGCCAATGGTCAGGCTTGCCGACACTGCAGCCGAGTGCGTGATGAGTGACGATGATGCCATCTTGAAACTCAAAGACGACATTGTGACCTACATCGCCTTTGTGCCAACCCCAAGGTGCATTCCAAGTGTGCGCCCAAACTCTAATAGCATCTCGGTTTAGAACATAGCGAAGAGTGTCAAAGTGGTGGACAGCCATCTCAATCAACAATCCATAAGACATCTCTACATAGTGAGCGCCCATCCCCCAAGGGCGATGAAAGCCAACTAAAACAGTGTTGACTGTTCCAAGTAAACCCTCGTCAAGTAGTCGCCTTGTAGTTCGTGGCAATGGGTTGAAACGATAATTTTGAGCAACCATGTAAGCCAAGCCTGATGATTTCACCATCGCAGCAATTCGTTTTGCCATAGCCCAATCTTCGCCCATCGCCTTCTCGGCTAAGACAGGCAAACCATTGTTCAAAGCGATTTCGGCAATTTTCTCACGAACGGAAGGCGGTGTCACATCCAACACAAAATCGGCATCAACAGCCTTCACGGCTTCCTCAAGAGATGAAAACAGTTGCTCACCTTTCAGCCCGAATTTCGCTTTCACTTCCTCTCGCCTTTCAGGGACAGGGTCAACACCAGCAACCAAAGTCACCATTTCCATCTCTTGACAAATTTGAACCCAATGTTTGCCCCTTGAGCCAATTCCTACCACAATGCACCTCATCTATCAATCGCCTCGCTTTGTGAGAGGGTCTTTACCGAAGCCAATGTTGGCGCAAATGTTTCTTTAGCGACATTATTCGCTCTTTGCCAAAAGTTTGCTGATGCTTCAAAGAGTTCGGTTGTTAGCGAACTGAAAATGCTCTTTACTTCAAAACTTCAAGTTTCGCTGATGCTTTGTATCCATGACACAGGCTTTGCCAGTGTTTAATGAGTTTGTGTCTTGGAAAGAAAGTTCAAGCGGTGATAGTGAAGGGATTGGTGTTGAAGATAAAGATGGCGATTATTAGTTATGATTTGCACTGCCTGTTTCGTCTCATTTCTTAAAGTAGCAACTTGGGTTATTGTTTATGGAAGGGACATATCGTGGAAGGATATGGCGAGACAATAGAAGCGATAGTGGGAGTTGGTGAACATGGAGAGGACGAAGGGATATTATGGAGGTTTTGAAAGTGATGCGAAGGTGAGTGAGATAGAAAAGGCAGGAAATGGCTCGCTCACTATTACTCATGAAGTTTAAAGAGTTGAGAAAGGAGGCTCAAGGATGAAGGTCTTAGTTGTTGGCGGTGGTGGTCGTGAACATGCGCTCGTTTGGAAAATTGCTCAAAGCCCTAAAGTGAGCGAAATCTATTGTGCGCCCGGAAATGCAGGTATCGCTAAGTTGGCAAAATGCGTGAACGTCATCGCCGAGGATATTGTTGCCATTGCCGATTTCGCAGAACGAGAGCAAATTGACTTGACAGTTGTTGGTCCCGAAGCACCTTTGTGCACTGGCATTGTTGACGAGTTCCAAAAGCGGGGCTTAAAGATTTTCGGTCCTACGAAAGCAGCAGCGGAAATTGAAGGCAGCAAAGTTTTCTGCCGACAAATTTTGGCAAAATGGAACATCCCATCACCGAAATTTGCCATCTTTGATGACCCCAACGAAGCCAAAACCTACATCCGCCAGCAAGGAGCACCTATAGTTGTCAAGGCTGAAGGTTTGGCGGCAGGTAAAGGAAGCATCGTTTGCACGAATTTGGACGAAGCACTCCAAGCCGTTGAACGAATCATGGTTGAAAGGGAATTCGGCGATGCTGGCAAACGCATAGTGGTTGAAGATTTCCTTGAAGGGCGAGAGGCTTCAGTGATGGTTTTCACTGATGGAAGAACTGTCAAGCCGATGCTCCCTTCCCGTGACCACAAAAGGTTGCTTGACAACGATCAAGGTCCAAACACTGGAGGCATGGGCGCATATTGCCCCGTCCCTGATATTGACGCTGCCCTTTACGACCAAATCGTTGAAACCATCATGAAGCCGACCATCGCCGCTTTGGCGGCGGAAGGTCGTCCTTATAAGGGCGTGCTTTACGGCGGCTTGATGCTGACAAAAGACGGACCGAAAGTGCTTGAGTTCAACTGCCGTTTCGGTGACCCTGAAACTCAAGCAGTTTTGCCGTTGCTTGAAAGCGATTTGGTTGAAATTTGTGAGGCAATCATTGACGAACGCTTGCATGAGGTTGAAGTTAAGTGGCGTCAAGGTGCGTGCATTTGCGTCGTGATGGCATCGGCAGGTTACCCAGGCGCTTACGAGAAAGGCAAAGTCATCACAGGAATTGAAGAAGCGGAGCGGGAAGAAGGAATTATCGTTTTCCATGCTGGAACGGCAATTAAGGACGGTCAACTGGTAACTTCTGGAGGGCGAGTTTTAGGCGCGACCGCTGTCGGTGACAATTTCACTGAAGCAGCCGAGAAAGTTTACCGAGCAGTTAGCAAAATCCAATTTGAAGGGGCACACTATCGGCGTGACATAAGACCGAAAGGAAATTGAGTGATCTTTGCAACACAGATTTTTCATTAAGCCTTCAAAATTTGTGTGGTGAGCCCCACATGGCACAATCAACACAAATAAGCCTTGATGCCATTGAGGTAATCGTTCGTCGCATCGTTGAAGAGTTTCACCCTCATCGTGTGATTTTGTTTGGCTCGCAGGCGAGGGGAGAAGCAAAAGAAGGAAGCGATATTGACATCTGCGTCGTCTTGGACACAAAAGGTCAACCCAACCACGAAGTTGCCAGAAAAATCCAGCAAGCAGTTTATGGACTTGCACCAAAAGTTTTTTGGCATGAGAGGTTTGTAGAAGTTCCAATTCAAGTTCATGTTTTCGCTCCAGAGGAGTTTGAGGCTTCACTTTTGAGGACAGGTGTTTTTGCCACGAACATTGCTCGTGAGGGCATTGTGCTTTACGAGGCAGAAGGTGTTGTGCCTGTCAGTGAGTTGCTGGCAAAACAGAGACCTTGGGAGGGACCAGAAATGAAGCCCGAAACAATTGAGACGGTTGAAAAGGCTGAGAATGATTGGTTGATGGCAAACAGATTACTGCAACCGCCACCCTTCTATGATGGTGTTTGCTTTCACGCTCAGCAATGTGCCGAGAAATACTTGAAGGCGTTTTTGGAGGAGCACAGCATCGTGTTTTCAAAGACGCATAACTTGATTGAACTTCTGAACTTGAGTGGCGGTCTGTTGCCTGAACTTGACCCTTTAAGACCGCAATTGCAAAAGTTGTCGAATTACGCCGTCATCACTCGTTACCGAGGTTTTTGGGCAACACAGCAAGATGCCGACGAAGCGATGCAAACTGCTGGTCAGGTTCGTGCTTTTATCCGCTCTAAATTAGGTCTGACTTGATTGGATTATATCGGCAGTCAGATTAGACATAAAAAGCAGGGTTAGCAGAAAAAACTTGATGGCTTTTAGCCATTGGCTAAAGCCAGTGGCATGGATATAAAGCACTAACGGACTTTGTAGAGCGTTGGATTCAATGTTGCAAGTTATGAGTTGCATTGCAAGGTAAGCGATTTGAAACTAATTATCTTTCAACTTTCAGACTTCCAAATTGCGTCAAAGGCTTCAACAAAGGCTTGAAAAGTAGGTTCGTCAAAGAGCACAAAGCGGATGTCCTTCAGCGTGCTATCACTATGCTTCTCACAAAACTCCTTTGCTGTGTTCAGCAAAATTGCTGCACAACGCTCTTTCGGAAAACCGAAGATGCCAGCGCTTATAGCAGGCAAAGCGATGCTTTCAAGACCTTCATTATGAGCAGCCATAAGACTGTTCCAGACGGCACTTTTAAGCAATTTGTCTGCTTCTTCTGGAGTGTAATCACTCCAAATCGGTCCTACGGCATGAATGACCACCTTTGCTGGCAAGTTGCCCGCACCAGTAATTGCCACTTGCCCTATTGGCACTAAGCCGTGCTTGCGAACCCATTCGTCACTTTCCTGTTGGATTGTTTCTCCCCCTTTGCGAACAATTGCTGCTGCTACTCCGCCACCATGCTTGAGTTGTGGATTAGCAGCGTTAACAATTGCGTCAACTTGTTCAGCAGTTATGTCGCCACGCAAAATTCGGATTTTTTGACCGCCAGTTAACTTTACTTCACGAACCACTACATTCATTGCTATCACCTCGCAAAGAATTCATCACTTCAAAATTTTGCTACAGATGAGGGTAAATGCTGCGAATTTTTGCCTTCGCTCTATACTCAAAAGGTTGTTGGTAGGAGTGTATGATTGCAGTTAGTATTAGACTTCATCCATGAAAAGTGACAGAATAAAATTGACTCACCAAAGCAGTGAAGGAGGTTAAAGATATGGCGATTTCTACTAACGAATTCCGACCTGGAATTACAGTGATAATTGACGGCGAAATTTACATGGTGCTTGAGGCTCAGCATGTCAAGTTGGGGAGAGGCGGTGCTCATGTCAGAACGAGAATTAAACACCTGCTGACTGGGAATGTCCTTGAGCGCAACTTCAAGGCTGGCGAGGAGTTTGAGCAAGCAATTGTTGAGCGTCGTCCCTACCAGTTCCTTTACCAGCAAGGTGACGAATTTGTTTTCATGGATGTTGAAACTTACGACCAAGTGAGTTTGAACAGCGAGCAAGTAGGTGATGCAGCGCTCTTCATGAAGGAAGGGACTGAAGTCATTATGGTCTTTCACGAAGGTAATCCACTGATGATTGAACTGCCGACTGCTGTTGAATTGAAAGTCGTTGAGACTGACCCAGGTGTTCGTGGCGACACTGCTGCTGGTGGCTCTAAGCCAGCAAAGTTGGAAACTGGCACAGTCATACAAGTGCCATTGTTCATCAATGTTGGCGATGTAGTTCGTGTTGACACAAGGACAGGAAGATACATTGAGCGAGTTAAATCTTCTTGAGGGAGAAAAACAGGGAGGCGAAAAGCCATGAAGTCCATATCGGGCGGAATAAGTCGGGTTGAATTAGCAATTTTTTGCCGCCAGTTTAGCGCCATGTTAAGTGCAGGTGTTGATGCCTTCCGTGCGATAGAAGTTCTCCGCCAACAAACCGATAACCCACGCTTGATGGAAGTCCTTGAAGGAGTCAATCGTGACCTTTCAATGGGCAAAAGCCTCTCCTATGCTTTCTCTCGCTATCACAATTACTTCTCGCCTCTTTTCATTAGCATGATTAGGCAGGGTGAGCGTGAGGGGATTTTAAGCGAGGTATTGTTGAAGTTGGCAGAACACCTTGAAAGGGAAACAACTGCTTTTGGTTTCAGTAGCGAAACCTCTGCTGTCACCCGCTTTGATTGGGATACTTTCGTAGAAAAACTTCGCCCACTCATAACTTGGTTGACAATCGTTTTCGGTGTAATAATGGTCGCTGTTGCTTCTCTTTGGTATGTTACTCTTTTCGGCTTATTGCCTCGCTCCTATCTCGGTCCTAACATCATTTTACTTATCGGTTTGATGATGTTGCTTTTTGCTCTCATCTTCATAAGATACAAACCACCACAACTTTTGCGTTGCAACTTTTGTGGTCGTCCAGAAAGCATTGCTGGTGCGCTTATCCCCGGAGAAGGCGTTCATATTTGCCCTGATTGCGTTCAAAGAAGTGTTCAAATCTTGCGAGAGTATCATTTGGCTGTCACTGACCAACCTGTGGAAGTCAAAGCAACTGCTGCTGAAACAAATGAAGAGACCCAAGAACTTCCTGAAGACGAAAAACTTTGGCGACCAAGAGGTCAAGTTGTTTACTTAAGTGACGAAGAAACGCCAGAAGAGGAACGAATCAAAATTTTGCCGAAACCTGAAGATGAACAGTAAAGGCAAGGAAATCATCCCGATAAAATGTCGGCTTGAATTTTGGATTGACAAATTTGTATGAGCCTTCGGAAACCTTCAGGTTCGCCATCCCAGTGAAGCCAAAGTCCACGCAAGTTGTCCAATTGGCTCGGCTTAGGATAGGGGCTTAGCAACAAACTGTCGTTGAAAACTTCCAAGCGACGGATTTGCTCCCAACGGACTTTGCGCTCATGCAAGAAACTTGACACTTCTACGCCTTCCTTCATGACTTTGTATCGGACAGGAAACAAGAATTCGCCAACAATATTCAGCAAAAATAGAGCCATCAAAAAGGCAACGAAAGGATGAACCCAAATCCAACCGACAGCGAGAACAAAAGCAATGATGGCAATTGTCACTACCCCCTTCAAAGGTCTTTTGCGAACCAAATGAATAGTCCATTCCATTAAGGGTTGAGCCGTCATTTGTTTTTGCTTGACAATTTTTCGTTTCTTTGTCTTTGACATGACAGTCACCATGCCGATTAAAAATTTCGCTAATAAGAAGTTAGAGTGGAAACACTATCGCCGATATAAAGTCTGAGTTTTCCCACTCAAATCTCTCGGAGTTTTTCAAAAACGCCTCAACAAAATTGCAAGGAAAATAAACCCTTTGAGTAGAAAAATCAACACAAGCGCCGAAATCAGCGAGCCGTTTCAAAACTCCACCGTGCTCAACGGCGAAACCTACTTCGCCTAAAATCCAAATTGCCGCTTTATGTATCATCTCTTCATCACACTTCAATGCAACAAAATGAATTTTTGGTAAAGTAGGCTTGGAAGCGAAAAGCGAATTGTTCATTTCGGCAATGCGAACTTCAATGTTTCATCAGGGTCACGAACTCTGACCGAGACAGCCCAATCGCCACCTCCGTTTTCTACTTTGACGAGCAGCAAGTTTGAACCTTGCTTTAGTTTCACTTTCACTTTGTCTTGGTCAATTGCTAAGCCTCTGTAAACACGGTTGCTGTGAACGAGTTCGCCATTGAGCCAAA
>JANXCD010000044.1 GCA_025060305.1 Armatimonadota bacterium
GATATTCGTAAATCGGTCCCATCCATTCGGCGTCACGCTTTGCAAGGTAATCGTTGACAGTTACAACATGGACGCCACGACCGGTCAATGCGTTCAAGTAAACGGGCAAGGTTGCAACCAAAGTTTTACCTTCGCCCGTTTTCATCTCTGCGATTTTCCCTTCGTGCAAAACTATTCCGCCCATCAACTGGACATCAAAGTGTCTCATCTTGACGGTTCTTTTTCCTGCTTCCCGAACCATTGCGAAAGCCAATGGCAGTATGCTGTTGAGGAACTCTTGCTCCTTCCGTTTAACAGCCAATTCAAGTTTTGCGACCTCTTCTTCAAGCCTGAAACGCTCTTCAGGTTCTTTGCAGGCTTTATATTCTCGCAACTTCGCTTCATACTCGGCTCGTATTTCAGCAGTGTAGGCTTGAAGTTGTTGTCGGAACTCTTCAGTTTTGCGCAAGAAGTCTTCATCACGCCACTTGCTCACTTCAGGTTCTAAGGCATTGATGGCTTGGATTCGTCTCCAAAGTCTGCGGATTTGCCACTCGTTCGGGTCAAACCACTTAAGTATTGGTCGCAAAACTTTTGATGCGAATTCCCACCAATCTATGTCTTTGAAATTAAGCACGGCTTATCACCTTCGCAGTTGTAAAAGTCTGTGGCTGAAATAAAAGTAGCCAAAGCGATTTTAACGCAGATGGAAACAAAATGAACTTCTATTTTGCTCTTTGATTAGTCGCTTTGCAAAGTTTAGTCAAAACAGGCGATAAACTTGCTTGTGTTAGTTTCTGAAATAAAATAGTGTTGGCTTTGCTGGGAGGTGAAAGTTCATGGACGAAAGAGGCAAGCAATTTTTGTTTCAATTGCTTCAAACGCCAAGCCCTTCAGGCTACGAGGAACAAATACAAGAAGTCGTTCGGTCGTGGGCGAAAAATTATGCCGATGAGGTTAAAACCGATGTTCACGGAAATGTCATTGCGGCTCTTAACCCAGAGGGCAAGCCGAGGGTCATGCTTGCTGGTCACTGCGACCAAATCGGCTTAATGGTTCAACACATTGACGAGCAAGGCTTTTTATATGTCAATCCCATTGGCGGGTTTGATATGCAAGTTTTGATTGGTCAACCTGTCGTGGTCTGGACAAAGGAAGGTGCTATCAACGGCATCATTGCTCGCAAACCCATCCACTTGCTAACCGAAGAGGAACGAAAGCAAATTCCCAAGTTCCACGAAATTTGGGTTGACATCGGCTCAAGGGACAGTGAAGAAGCGAAAAAGAAAGTCAAAATCGGTGACATAGTGACCTTTAAGTTGGAAATCCGTGAAATGAACAACGGGTTTATCAACGCACCAGGAATTGATGACAAGGTTGGGGCTTGGACAGTTATGGAAGCATTAAGGCTGTTGAGCGAACGCAAAGGTGAACTTAAAGCATCGGTTTTCGCCGTAAGCACCGTTCAGGAAGAAGTTGGTTTGCGTGGAGCAATCACCAGCGCATTCGGGATTGCTCCTGATGTCGGCATCGCTGTTGATGTCACTTTCGCAACAGACCATCCAAACACTGATAAGCGTCAAGTCGGCGACATAAAGTTGGGAGCAGGACCAGTCATCTACAGAGGACCGAACATCAATCCTATTGTTTTCCGCAAGTTAGTTGAAACTGCGGAGAAGGGAAGCATACCTTACCAACTTGCAGGCGCATCAAGACCGACAGGAACCGACGCCAACGCAATTCAAATTAGCCGTTCAGGTGTCGCTACTGGTTTAATTAGCATACCCAACCGATACATGCATTCACCTGTTGAGATGGTGGCTTTGAAGGATTTAGAAAATGCAGCGAAACTTATCGCCGATTTTGTTGCTTCTTTGAGCGCTGAAGACAGTTTTATACCTACCACTTGTTGAAAATCGGGAAGAATAGTAGCGGGTTTCACTCGCCCCTACCCCTATCAACCTTTTGTGTATAAAGCGTTTGCTTTTAGGGTTTCAAAGTCATAAGCCATTGGAGAACCGTTTTGCCAACAATGGCAAGGGTTTGAGGACTACATTTATCTGGTGTGTCCTGGAGTGTGTGCCAGTAGGGATAGTCAAAGTCAATAATGTTTGCTGTTGGTATGCCTGCAATTTCATTAAGGGGGACATGGTCATCAAGGATGGTCAACATCGGTGGCTGGAAAAAATAACGGCGATAGCCTAAATTTTCGGCAGCACTTATTAATCCAGAAACCACATGAGGGGCGTATCGTTGTGAATACCATTCATCGTTGCTGGAGAAATCCCTGTCACCAACCATATCAAGCAAAACTCCCATTTCGGCTTTGAGGTTTGCTCCGTTGACAATCAAATTGCGAGCAAAATATTTGCTTCCAAAGAACATCCCTCCGTCTTCAACGCTGCCCAAATCTTCTCCATCAAAGAAGGCGAAAACGACTGTTTTTGATGGCTGGAAACTTTTGAGCACACGGGCAATTTCCAGCAAAACTGCAACACCTGAAGCACCATCATTGGCTCCGGGAATGGGTTTGTTTCTGTTGGCAGGGTTGGGGTCTTGATCGGCAACAGGGCGGCAATCATAGTGAGCGCAAAGTAAAACCTTGTTTTGGCTTTTGCCACTAATGACACCGAAAAGGTTTGTCATCTGATAAGTCTCGCCTCGGTAAGTGACATTGAAAGATTGGCGGAAGACTTTGGCATTGGCTTCTTCAAGTTTCTGAGTTATAAAATTTTGCGCCTCTTGGCTCGCTTTAGAGCCTGGAACTCTCGGTCCAAACTCAACTTGACGAACGAGCAATTTAAAGGCTTTTTCACCGCTGAAAGCCTCTACCGCTGATTTGATTGGCAAATTTGAGTTAGAGGCTATTGAGTTATTGCACCCTTTCCAAAGGGGCACTGAAAGGAAAAAAACAAATGCAAAAACAAAAGGCAAAAAATTGATCGGCTTTAGTTTGCGGTCTTTGGTTGTGACTTTTGAATTTCGCTTGCGAGCCATAGATTTCACCAACCTTGAAAGAGTCTAAAAGCCAATTCTTGTGGCAATCCTGCCTTCAAAATTTTCATAGCAGCACGCTCAATATCGTAAGGAATTCGGAAAACTTTTAAGGTTAAAGTTTTAGTGTCAAAAATTCCGCAGGAAGCATAAGGGTTGCCATCTCTCGGCTGCCCAACACTTCCAACATTGATTAGGTAAAAGTTTTCATTTTGCAGTTTCAATTCAGTGGTAACGAGGAAGCGTTGGTGCACTAACTTCCTGCTTCTTGACGAAGCGAAACAATATGCTTCAGCAATGTGGGAATGACCAAAGAAAAGGATTATCGGTAAGTTGGATGGGATTGAGACTTTCCTTCTGAGCAAATCAAGGTTTTCGGCTGCAATTTGAGCGTTAAGGATGTATTCTGATAAAGGGTCACGAAGTGAACCGTGAACGAGTAAGATGGAAACAGAGCCAAAATCTTCAACATAGACTTGTTGTTCGGGTTGTAAATTTTCTAAAAACTTCAAATCTTGTTTGCTCAATTGAGCGTTAGTCCAAATTGATGATTGCCTCGCCCATTCGTTGAACCATTCAAGGTTTTGAAGGGTTGCCACAGCCTCATCGTGATTGCCTTTGAGAATTAGGGAACATCTCTGCCTCACTTGCGAAATACATTCGCTTGGGTTCGCTCCATAGCCTACAATATCACCGAGACACCAAACGGTTTCTACCTTCTCAGCATCAAAAAGTCGCCAAACTGAATTCAATGCTTCAAGGTTAGCATGAATATCTGAAACAATCCCTAACTTCATATCATCACCTCACGGCAAATTTTCACTACACGAATTCGGCGCTCACTTTCATTCGTTATCAACCGTTGTCTAAAGCCAGTGGCATGAATAACCAGTTAGAGTCAGGCGAAGCCTGCCCGAATTTTCTGGCGAATTTCGTCTGCCCCTAATCAACCAACCGAAATAAATTTTGCTTCAGTCTTTACTCAAAAGGTTACCAGCGAAAGATTTTATGTGCAGGTTAAAAATCCAAAACCTTAATCTGGAAGTTTTCGTCCGACTTTTAAGGTTCTCAAAGCAGAAATTAAGGGAGAAAAACCGATGGTGCGTTAAAGCCAATAGTATAAGGCTGAGAAATTCATTAAAAGCACTATTGTCAGGCAGAGTAGCCAAAGGAAATGGAGGTTTGAAGATGCTCATAGGTTATGATGCTCGTCCCATTGTCTCCCAATGGACGGGCATGAGAACTTACGCTGTCAACTTGTTGAAAGAGTTGGTACATTTAGAGCCAAAGGCAAATTTCAGGCTTTATTTCCATATAGGTGAACCTGACATTTCGCTTCTGTCTCTTCCCAATTTGCATTGGCGGCAGGTTAAAGCGATTAGCGGTTGGTGGTGGACAATCTTTCAGATGCCAGTCACCTTACGATTGGAAAGAATTGAACTTTTTCATGCCGAATACATTGCCCCACCACTTTCAACTTGCCCAACCATTGTTACCATGCATGATGCCATTTCGGCGATGTTCCTTGAACCATCAGGCATAAAGGCAAGGACAGTGACTAATTTGCTGAGTTTCATTTCATTGCAAAAAGCAAAGTTTGTTTTAGTGCCTTCGGAAAGCGCCAAAAGGGATGTAGCAAGGCTTTTTAAAGTCCCCTTAAGAAAAATCTTCGTCACGCCATACGGAGTTTCTGAGAATTTCCGACCGATGCCCAAAGAAATTGCCAAAAGAAAAGTTTACGAGCGATTTGGAATTGATGGGCGTTTCATCTTGACTGTCAACTTTTTCCGACCAAGAAAAAATGCCCCTCTGTTAGCAGCAGCCTTCCGCCAACTTCGCCGACGCTCTATCCCTGTGGATTGGTTAGTATTGGTTGGAGCAGCAACTGAGCAACTAAAGAAACAAATTTTGCAAATAGCAGGTGAAACAGCAGAACGCATCTTCTTTACGGGCTATGTTGCCGATGACGACCTTCCAATACTTTACAACGCTGCCGATGTTTTCGCTTTTCCCTCTCGCTACGAGGGTTTCGGTTTGCCTGTTTTGGAAGCGATGGCTTGCGGAACACCTGTCGTCGCTGGCGATGCGCCAGCAGTGAACGAGTTTGCGAAACCAGCAGCGATTTTAGTGCCACCTAACGATTGGCACTCTTTGACGGAAGCCCTTGAACTAATTTTGGTTGACAGAGATTTGGCTGAGTCTCTAAGGCAAAAGGGCTTGCAAATTGCTTCACGCTACACATGGGCTCGCACCGCAGCATTGACTTGGCAAGTTTACCAAAAAGTCTTCTCAAAAACTTGAACTTCGCCAATGGATAATAACGACAGACAGTTTTCGCTCTTTACTGCAAATTTTTCGGTCTCATTCAACTGATTTGAATTAAAGAGCAACAATCCTTGTCGCTCGCATGAATAGGCTAATTCCTATCCGACAAAAACAAACAGATTTAGAAACTACTCAGTTGAAGTTAAGGGCACATGCAATCCGCCTGAAAGGCTAATTTTTTGCAAAGGTCTTTAGTGATACAGTAGTCAATTTTTCTGCATCGGTGACATAATCAAAATGTAGCAAAAACTTAAAGTGGCATGGAGGCGACAAGGCATGTCTAAGGGGACGATGATTGCTTTTTTGCTGGGGATTGTGTTCGTGATTGTCGGTATCGTTTTGCTTATAGTTTGGTGGGACAAGTTCTTGGAAGTTCTTATGGGCACTCTCGGACCTATGCTGGTTTTGGGCGGAGCACTTGTTGTTGCAATAGCGTGGAGTGAATATCAAGCAGCGAAGGAAATGGAGCGTTTAACCGCTCAAACTCAACAAATTTCCCAACCTCAACAAACTCAGGCTCAAAGTGGCGGCGAACAAACTCAGCAATGATGCAGGTAAAAATCTAAAAACGAGACGATTTTCTTGTGTGGGAAAATCGCTTTGAAACTTGGTGACTTAGTATGACTAGCTTTGCTCACCAAAATGTAAAAGACCAAATTAGCCCTGCTCGCAAATTGGCACTGATAGTTCTGGTTGAATTTGAGAACAGGGAAGCCTATGTTAATCTCTCGCTGCGCCGAATTATGGATCAAAAGTTTTTAACAACAAGAGAACGAAGTATGGTCACAGCCCTCGCCACAGGCGTAGTTAAAATGCGCCTTTACCTTGATCACATTCTCCAACACTTTTGCAAATACCCTTTGGAACAACTGCCTGTCTTTGTTCGCAACATTCTAAGGATGTCAGCATACGAACTGATTTTCTTCAAACATCCAACATCCATCGTCGGCAACGAATATGTCAAGTTAGCAAAAAAGTTCGGTCATAAAGGTGTCGCTTCCCTTGTCAATGCGATAGTGAGGCAAATAGGTGAGAAGTGGCAGGAAGTCACTATTCCTTCCATTAGCGAAAATCCCATTGAGCATGTAAGCATAATAACTTCGCACCCTAAGTGGATGGTTAAAAGATGGGTCAATTTTTGGGGTATTGAAGAAACTTTGAATCTTTGCCGAGCCAACAATGAACCACCACCTCTTTGCATCCGAGTTAACCTCAAACACACTGAAAGGGAGTTAGTAGCCAATGCCCTTGAGTTCCGTTGTAAAAAAGTTGAGCCAAGTGAATGGCTTTCGGAGTGTTTGAGAATTGAAACCACGAAAGATGTTACGAAATTGCCTGAGTTCGTCAGTGGTCTGTTCACTGTTCAGGACGAAGGTGCTATGGTAGTGCCACATTTGCTTGAACCAAAACCTAACGAAATCATCATTGATGCTTGCGCTGCCCCTGGGGGCAAAACTACTCACATTGCCGAATTGACAAAAGACGAAGCCGAAATTATCGCTGTTGATTCGCATCCTTCAAGGTTGAAGTTAGTTGAAGAGAACGCCAAAAGACTTAAACTTTTCCGAATCAAAACTTTGCTCGGTGATTGGACAAAATTGGCAAACCATTTTGTTAACTATGCCGATAAGGTTTTGCTTGATGTCCCTTGTTCTGGGACAGGGACATTGAGACGAAAAGCAGATTTGCGTTGGAGAAAGAGCGAAGAAATCATAGTCCAACTTAGTAAACTTCAAATGCAATTGCTTGAAGTTTCAGCAAATGTCGTTAAGAAGGGAGGCATAATTGTTTACTCAACTTGCAGTTTAGAACCCGAAGAGGATGAAAAGGTTGTCAAGGAATTTTTGGATCTCCATCCTGAATTTGTTTTGGAAGAGCCGAAACCTTTTTTGCCTGCGGAAATACCTGAAGCAATAACGGACGATAACTTTCTGCGTTTGTTTCCCCACAAGCATAATACTGATGGAGTTTTTGCAGCCCGTTTGAAAAAAGTCGGCTAAAGGAGGCTAAGATGTGCGGGTAATTGCTGGCATTAGCAAAGGCTTTAACTTAAAGAGCCCTCCGAACAAAAAAGTAAGACCGACAAGCGATAGAGTGAAAACAGTGTTGTTTGACATGCTAAGCAATTTGGTTGTAGGAAGTCACTTTCTTGACCTTTGTGCTGGTTCAGGTGCTGTGGGCATTGAGGCTTTAAGCAGAGGTGCAAGAAGGGCTGTCTTTGTTGAAATAGATGAGCGTTGTATTCAAACCATCAAAACGAACCTTTTACTGACTAAACTTTTTGGCAAAGCGAGAGTTGTCAAAGGAGATGCGAGGCGCAAGTTACCACAACTTTTGGCTGAGGGCGAAAGGTTTGACATAGTGTTTTTAGATCCCCCCTATGACAGTGATTTAGCGCTTCAATTGATGACATGGCTGGGCAACCATTTAGATTTGCTTCAAGGCTCAAGTTTAGTGATTGTGCAGCAATTAGCAAAAGAGAGTTTGCCTGAAATTGTCGGTGGTCTCATTTCCTTTGAACAAAGAAGGGTCAGCGAACATGTTTTGCGCTTTTATTCCCCAATTGGAGATTGGAGGGAAAGAAAGTGATTCGTGCTGTTTACCCTGGAACTTTTGACCCTGTGACTAATGGACATTTGGATGTGATAGAGCGGGCAGCGAAAATTTTTGACGAACTAATTGTGGCTGTCACCACCAATCCAGCAAAGAAGCCTTGGTTCACACTTGAGGAAAGGGTTGAAATGATTAGGGAATGTTGCAGCCACTTGCCCAATGTTACTGTTGAAGCCTTTGAGGGATTGTTAGTCAATTTTGCCAGAGAGAAAGGCGCAAAGGTCATCATCAAAGGCTTAAGGGCTGTGACAGACTTTGATTACGAGTTTCAGATGGCTACCATCAACAGGAAACTTGCGCCAGAAATTGAAACGCTCTTTCTCATGACCAGTTTGCCTTATGCTTACCTTAGTTCCAGTTCTGTTAAGGAAGTGGCATCCCTTGACGGTTGCCTAAAAGACCTTGTTCCTGACAATGTGGTGCAAAGGCTAAGAGAAAAGGTGGCAGAAAGGAGGCGGTAACCATTTCGGACATCTATCGTGCTATCGCCGAACTTGAAGAGTTAGTCAGAAACGGAAGGCATATCCTTGGGCGATGGGTTGTTATTGATGAAGAAATGTTTGCTACCAAACTTCACCGAATGAGAGTATCTCTACCTGATGAAATCCGAAAGGCAACAGAAATTCAGAAAGAAAGCGAAAGATACTTGAGGGCTGCAAGGGAAGAAGCACAACGCATAGTTGAAGAAGCCAAAAGAGAAGCAGGAAAAATTTTGGAACGAGCAAGATTGGAAGCAGAAAAAATGGTTGAGGAAAACAAAATAGTGCAGCAAGCAGAACAGAAAGCGAAAGAAATCCTGAATCAGGCTCAAAGTGAAGCCGAAATGAGAAGAAAGGAGACTGATGAATACATTCTCAATGTGCTTTCACGATTGGAACGCTTCGCCCGCAGAATTTTGGAAGTCGTGGAAGAGGGGCGTAAGGAGTTTGAGTAAGGTAAGCAATCAAACCTGCTTGAGAAACGAAAATCAAACCCGCTTTTGAAAATTTGAAATTAGCCATTAAACAAAGGCTTTAGCACCTTTGAATGAAATTTGATTTCTGCTCTTTGCTAACGAGGCTGTCAGCAATTAAAAAGTCCTTGAAAGGGTGAGAGTTGAAAATGACATTCAGTGACGAATTGCGTGAAAGGGCAGAAGTGCTTGCTGAGGCTTTGCCCTACATTCAAAAGTTTTACGGCAAAGTTTTCGTCATCAAATATGGTGGCAAGGCTATGGTTGATGACGAATTGAAACGAATTGTCATTCAGGATATTGTTTTGCTCAGATATGTGGGCATCGTTCCTATCGTGGTTCATGGTGGTGGACCTGAAATCACTGAATTGATGCAAAGGTTAGGCAAACAGCCGAAATTTGTTTGCGGTTTGAGAGTCACTGATGAAGAGACTGCAGAAATTGTTGAAATGGTTTTGGCTGGCAAAATCAACAAAGAACTCGTGGACTTGCTTAATCGCTTTGGGGGAATGGCGGTGGGATTGAACGGAAAGGACGCAAACTTGCTGCGAGCAAGCAAAATTCCACCTGAAAAGACAGGAGGGTTTGATTTGGGTTTTGTCGGCGAAGTTGAAGAAGTCAACCCTTCCATTTTGCACCTTTTGTCAAGTGCAGGATACATCCCAGTTGTGAGTTCAACCAGTTCTGATGAGGAAGGCAACACTCTTAACTTGAATGCCGACCATGTTGCTGGCAAGATAGCAGCAGCACTCCAATGCACTAAACTCATCTTCCTCACTGATGTTAGTGGCATCTATCTCACCCCTAATGAACCTACAACTTTAATTTCGGTTTTGAAAGCCTCTGAGGCAAAAGAGTTGATAAATTTAGGCGTGATAGACAAGGGCATGATTCCGAAAGTTGAAGCATGCTTGGAAGCCTTATCCGCTGGTGTTCCGCAAACCCACATTATCAATGGAGCAATGCCTCATTCTTTGCTGATGGAAATTTTCACTGACAAAGGGATTGGAACCATGATTGTAGCAGATTGAAAAAAGCGAAAGTCAAATTTCGGCTTGCTCTTTTTTGCAATTCTACAGCCGTTCAACTTCTCCATAAATTACTCGTGAGATTTTGGACATGGAGTGAGAGCAAATGAAGCGATGCTTGTGGTGCAAACAAAAAGCCGTCATATACATGCGTGAACACAGGCTGGCTCTTTGCAAAGAATGCTATCCAAAGTGGTTTCTTCGGGTGACTGAAAGGCTCATCAAGGAATGGCATATGATTGAATCACATGATAAAGTTCTTGTAGCCGTTTCTGGTGGCAAAGATAGTCTTGGGCTTTGGTTCGCTTTGACGAAACTTGGCTATGAAGCCGACGGGCTTTACTTGGATTTAGGCATTTCCGCTGGCGAATACTCAACGAAATCAAAACATTTCGCCCTTCAACTTTCGGAACGAATTCAACGCCCTTTGCACATAGTCAGTGTCGCTGAAGAGGTGGGTCGTCCTGTCCCTGACTTGGCTTTTGCCAGCCGTCGTGAACCTTGCTCGGCTTGCGGAACGGTGAAGCGTTACCTTTTTAACAAGTTCGCTCTTGAAAATGGCTACACTGTCATCGCCACTGGTCACAACCTTGACGACGAAGCAGCAACTTTGATGGGCAATGTCCTCAGGTGGCAATTGGCTTATCTTGCAAGGCAAGCGCCTGTTTTGCCTGCAAAGGAAGATTTAGTCAAGCGCATCAAGCCTTTCGTTCGGTTCACTGAAAAGCAAGTTGCTTTGTTCACCATCTTAAGTGGCATCCCCTACATAGAGCAAGAATGCCCCTTTTCCGAAGGCGCTGCTTCACTCTTTTACAAGGACTTGCTCAACAAAATTGAAGAAAGGTCACCAGGGACTAAGTGGGCTTTTTACTCCCAATTCATTGAACAACTTCAACCTTTGCTGAACGAGAAATTCCCTGAACCCGAACTTAAACCTTGCTCAAAGTGCGGAATGCCAACAACTGCAGAAATTTGTGCCTTTTGCCGAATACAGGCTATAGCCTATAGTGGCTAAAGAATTTCTGAGTGCCGTCTTTAGACAGCGGTTGAAAATCATTGCCGAATGAATTCAGTGCTCTAATTCTTCATCAACTATTGGCTAAAGCCAATGGCATGGCTAACCGAGCACCAACAAACTTCGCAGAGAGCGTTAGCAAAGTTCGGGCTCTGCGTTTGACAAAACAAAAAGTCTTTGGGGGTTGAGTTATGCATCCTATTTTGCTCAAACTCGGTCCGATTACCTTGCGAAGTTACGGATTGATGATTTTCATAGGTATCTTGACAGGGCTGTTGTGGACGAAAAAGGAGTTTGAAAGGAAAAAACTACCCAAGGACTTGCTCTATGACTTTTTGATAGTAGCGGTTATTTTTGGCATTTTCGGCGCTCGCCTTTTGTATGTTGCTCTCAACTGGAAAATTTACATCGCCAACATAAGTGCCATTCCCATGATTTGGGCTGATGGTGGTCTATCCTTTCACGGCGCAGTTGGTGGCGGGATTTTGGCGGGTCTGTTGCTAACACGCCGTTACAAAGTTTCTTTCTGGAAAGTTGCCGATGCAGTTGCTCCTGCCTTAGCCATTGGGCATTTCTTTGGTCGCATCGGCTGTTTTCTAAATGGCTGCTGTCATGGAGTTCCAACTAACATGCCTTGGGGCTTCAAGTTTTTCAACCCAATCCTTGGTGTTGACACTTTACCGAGCCATCCAACCCAACTTTACGAGGCTTTTGGTCTTTTGGTGCTTTTCTTCCTTTTGGCAAAATTGAGCAAGCAGCCACCTTACGAAGGTGCTGTTTTCGTCTGGTGGGTCATCTTGTATTCGGTTCTTCGGTTCATCGTTGAATTTTGGCGGGCTGGCGCAACTGCAAATGTAGTCAACGGATTGACAGAAGCGCAATGGCTCTCTCTTTTCTTGTTTTCAATCGCCTTCGCTTATCACAGGTGGCGAAAGTTTGGAAAATGAAAGGCTTGCACCCTATTTCTCAGTGGCTTCCAGTTGCATGATTTGCATTGCACCCTCTTAAGTCATGTTGCTCAACACTGAGACAGGTGCTGTGGCAATAGGTCAAATCGGTGACTTTGATAGCAGGTTTGCATTTAGGCTTGGGTGCTCACCAACTCGTTGAAGCGTCAACGCCCAGTGAAGTTGGTGAAACTTTCGTCTTCACTCAAAGCGATTGGGAGAAATATCTCGCCGTCCGTGTTTGTTCACCAGAAGAGACAGCAGGCATCGCAACTTTCTACTTGATGACCGATGGCGTCGCCGATGATTGCACTCATCCGCCACCTGATGACATATTCCGAAGATGGGCAAGAGATATTGACCGAGAGATGAAAGAGGTTTTTGAGAGACAGAAAGTTGTTCCTTCCGAGATGCCTGCAATTTCCCTTCGTGGCTTTTTCGTTTTGCCTGATTTAATTGAGCAAGGAATGGTTCAAAGGCTTGGAAGGGTCTATATCCGTGACATTTTCCTTCTCAGCCCAATTTGGTTTTGGTTGTGAGTAGTGGAGGGGCAGGATTGTTTGACCTGAACGATGGAAAAGCACTGTGGGAAATAGACTGCCCTGCACAATCTGGAGCAATAAGCCCTGATGGCTCTATGCTGGCTCTGGCAATTGGTAACGAAATCGTGATGATGAAAGCGATGCCATCATGTTGGAAATTGACGGAGTTGAGGAAAGGCAAAGGCACAATTTCTTTTCCATCGGACGAAGGATTGTCTTGGGTCATGGTTTTAGAATTTTCGCCGATATGGTTGAACCTACACGCAAACCGCCATTGACGAGACGCAATGAACGAGTCGTCGGGCATGTGGAACTGGACAATTCGCAGGGTCAATACCGATTGGTCAATGACGAAGGCGGATTATGGACTGCTCGCTCTCCCAATGGGACACAACGCTTTACCGCTCAAAAAGGTCAATCTCTACCCATCATCAAGGGCTATTTCGTCCACTTTGGAGATGGAAAACGACTGGCAGTGGTCGTTGAATAATGAAAGTGCGAGGTGCGAAGTTGAGTTAGGTGACTGTAGGGACAGGCGAAGCCTATCTGAAAAAGTTATGACAAGACTGCATCTGCCTTGTTTGGGCATTTGAAAAATCTTAAGTTCTGACGAAAAGTAGACTGTCTTCTGAGCCTACGGAACGAAGTTAACTGCAATTCTTTTCCGTTGAACTATTTGCTTCCTAAGCCACAATAAGCCAACTAAAGCGATAAGCCCAACAAGACTCATTCCAGCAGTGTTATCAGGTCTGGTCGGATTTGAAAGTTCCTGAATAGGTGCAAGCAGAATGAAAAAGCCAAGCGCTCCACTAACAAGTGCCAGTCGGTGAAAATCATCCCAAACATGACCGTTTCCTGACCAATTCAAAGCGATGCATGCAATCAAAATCGGAATTAGAGCCATTAAAGCCATTGTGCCCAACGGCAGGATTTTTGTGTTCGGCAAACCCCAAAAGACAGAAAAGAAAACGAAAACACCAACGAAACCGAGGAAAACAAACTTTATAGGCGAAGGAGCATTAGCCATTGAAGTGTTCGGCAAACTTGAAGGCAATT
>JANXCD010000045.1:0-234 GCA_025060305.1 Armatimonadota bacterium
GAATGCCCAATTTACTTTGCGAAATTGGCTCAAAGAGCAAGAGCGCAAAAAGTAACCACATTTTTCAATCACTCCAATTTCTTTTATGCGCTCAGTGTTTTAGAGTCACGCATTTTGGGGTGGCAGAAGTCTCAATCTCGCCCCAATTTTATCGTTTCCTTTGCCTTTCCAAAATCAAGCAAACAGTTGATAGCAAAACTGTCAAAACCAAAAAAACAAGACCGTGAACTTGAA
>JANXCD010000045.1:244-12993 GCA_025060305.1 Armatimonadota bacterium
AAAGCCATGATTGATTTTTGAACTGGATAGTGTTCTTCAGCCATCCGCACGAACGGGTAAGCCAGCGACCACTTTGAAAAACCGGGCAGTAAAACAATCAGAAGCAGTGTCCCGAAGGAAAGCCAGCGAGCCAGAGAAAGTTGACGAACGACCAATGACCAAAAGCGTGCAATTGCCCAAGCGAATGTCAAGCACAAAACAAGATAGCCAAATCCCCAAACCGTCAAGTCCCAAACAGGCTGACCTTTGGGATGGCGGGTGAAAACCAAAGCCCAAAGCAATCCAGTGACAAGCAAAAACCAAGTTAGTGTAAAGGGTAAAGCGCCCGATGCGACAGGCTTGAACATTCGCAAAGGTCTGAACCAGCCATCGTTTGCTGGCGGCTTGCCTTCATGTTCTCCGAAAGTGGCAAGCCATGGGACGAAAAAGGCAATGAAGGCACAAATTGAACCTGAAGCGAACAGCATAATCATCGTCAGTTCTGCAGGTGAGGGACGATGGATTGGGACAAAGGTTGCATTCAGGACTGTTTCAATTGTCAAGGCTGCCAAAATGCAGAGTAACAACCCTTGCCATCTCAATGAACCGACGAAGTTGCTGTGATAAACCGCTGGCAGCCTTGCAGCGGCTGCGGTGAGCCAAAACCGTGTCAACAGCAAACTGAGAACGATGCCTAAAAGCCAGCATGGGAATTCAACGCCAAAAATTCTCGTCGGCATCGCCTTAATGACAGGTGCAGCGAAAGGGTGAATTGAAGCGAGTGGGAAAGTCACTTGAGCAGTCGTTCCCACAGGTGGTCCTATAGGTCCTCCAAAAGTGGCCTTAGGTGCTAAAGCACTAAAGACAACTTCCCCAAGAGCCACCCAAAAAGTTGAACCCAAAATTGCGATTGTGCCCAAGTATGCCCAAAAAGTCGCAATTCCGCTTGAACGGTTACAGGCAGAACAGTAAATGGCGAAAGCGCAAAGGTGTAAAGTGCTGAAGGCTATAAGCGTATATGTCGCCAGCAAATCTCCAACGGTCGCTCCGCCCATGACGATGCAAACGGCGACGATGGGCATGGACTCAACAAGCAAAAGCATCAAGAAAGCGAAAGAAGCCAGCAACTTGCCAAAAAGAATTTGCATCGGTCGCAAAGGAGTGGTCAAAAGCAAATCCAAAGTTAGCCTCTCCCGCTCAAAGGAAATAGCGCTCGCTGTCAATGCTGGAGCAATCAAGACGATGATGGCAACAAGGCTGTAAAGCAGAACATAGTAAAACTTTTGAAGCCGCATCTGAAGTTGTGCTGGGTGCTGCAAAGGTGATTGAGCAATGATGCCTTGATAAGCGAGCAAGACGATGATAATGAGAAAAAACAAGTAAGCACCTTGAAGCCAAAAAGCACGGGCAAATCTCATCCTAACTTTCATTTCACGACTGATGATAGGGTTTCCGATTACAAGTGTAAATGTGTTTTTCAAAAAATTCATTGGAAATCCAAAAACCGAAAGAAAGGAACGCCAACCAACTTGGGTTGCTGCCATAGCCCTTCACCTTTTGGAATCTCATTGCAATTTTTAGCACTCAGCCCTTTGCAATTCAATCGGTAAAAATCATGACACAACAATTTGCGGGCGAAATGAAATGCAAAGTTCAGTCTATACTCAGAACTTTCACCAGTGTAAACAGTAAGATGAAGACGAATTTACCAATGAGCCAACTCTTCGTTTCTGCGGACGCTTCGCCTTTCCAAACAGTGAAGTTTTTAGGCGCAGGTTAGAGATGCCAAAAGACTTTGCGACAAAGGGCATTGCAGTTTCAGCCTTCAACAATTGCTTTCATCTTTTCCAACCCAATTTTCGCCACTTCATATGGGTCTTGCTGCCAGTAGGTTCGGTTGAACAATTCCAGTGAAATAGCACCTTCATAACCTCGGCTTTTGACTTCTGCGATGATTTTTTTCAATGGCAAATGTCCATCACCAGGCATAACACGAACTTCGTCGTTGACCAACTCCCGCTGTAATCCTGCTGGAACATCGTTTATGTGAAAGATGCCAATTCGTTCACCAGTCAAGTCTGGAACATCGTCAAGTGACGAACCGCCTCGCCAAAGGTGAAATGGGTCAAGCACAATAGTTGCTTCCTTGTCATCAACCCGCTTGACAATCTCCCATGCTTGGTCAATGCGATAAACTTTTGGCGAGAAACCCAGAAACTCCATCATGGGCGAGACTCCAAATTCTCGCCCAATTTTTAACAATTCGCTGAAACGCTTTGCAGTCTCGTCAAGGTCAAGAGGAGCAGGTTCAAATCGCATTGAGGGTGACGCTACCACTCTTTTGCATCCCAACTTAGCAGCCAACTCCATCAAACCTTTGCATTCTTCAATTGCACGCAAATAAGCGTCGCCGTAAGCATCCATCCAACCGTGTAAAGCGATCATGCTTGGAACTTGCAAACCAAATTCTTCAAGCAACTTGATAACATCTTCAACTGAGCCACCTTCGTTTTGATAATTTCGGATGTCAGAAAACCAAAGTTCAATTGCTTGATAGCCTGCTTTCGCTGCAGCGGCAATTTTGTCCTTCAAAGACGCTGGCTGAATTGTGCTTGTGTTCAAGCAGTAAATCCAAGTCATATCAAAATCACCTCCGCAAAAAAAGAATGTTATCGCCCAAAACTTAACATCGCTTGGTTCGCTTTGACAGAAATTAGGCAGGAAAGTGAAGGCAGGAAAATTTTGAAGCCATAAAGTTGAAACAATTGCTTTGGTTTTTGCGACAGACTTATTGAAACAAGTTGGGTTTTTGTGAAATCTCACAAAGTCTTTTTGCTGTCAAAACTTTTGCCCAATTAGGAATTGATGCGATGGGTGAAGTAGCGATGGCTTTTTGGATTTTGGCTGCGTTGACAATGATTTTGGCTTTTTTGCGCTTTGCGCCTTTGCGAAGACATATCGGTTTCACTTTGGCAACCTTGGTGCTGATTTTGCGTTTGGTTGCAATTTTGGTCGCCATTTTGCTCGCTTCTCCCCTTTCCCTTTCGTCCTACCAAACTGTTGAACAACCGAGCCGAATTGCCCTTTTGGTTGATGCTTCAGATAGCGTTAACTTTAAAGCAAGAGAGCAAGCCATAAAAGCAATCGTAAGTTCTCTCGGCGAACACAAAGGCTCAGTTTTGGCTTGGGAATTTTCTGATAGCCTAAAGCCTTTGAATTTAAGCAACTTCACAAAACTTTCTGGTGGCAAAGGATCAAGGCTTTCAAGAGCCATCCTTGAAGCAATTGAAACATCACGACCTAATGAAATTCTCGTTTTGACTGATGCCCAAGATACAGAGCCTTTGGCAGAAGAGCAAATCTTGAAAACGCTGAAAAAATCTGGGACAAAACTGAACGCTGTTATCTTGCCAAACGATTTGCCACCAAACTTAAGTCTGAGCCTTTCGCCTAATCAAGTGTTTTTGTTTTCTGGAGAAGAAGCAAAATTTTCGGTGCGAATAAATGGCGAAAGAGTTAGTGAGAAAGCAAAGGCTCAAATGAGAGTTTGGGAAAGGAAAAGGATTGTATTTAAGTCCAGTCTTCCCTTTTTCAAAGGCATGGCACAAACGAGCGTAATGCTAAAACCTTCAAGCAATGGTTGGAACCGATACAGGTTTGAAGTGCTTCCAATCAAAGGTGAGGCTTGGGCTGACGATAACTACATGGAAGTTTTGGTTTGGCAATCTCCGACAAAATTGCGTGCCCTTGTCGTTACAGGTCAGCCGAGTTTTGAGTTCAAGTTTGTCAAACAAGCCATTCAAAGTGAACCTAATTTTGAATGGGTTGCGATAGCAAGTTTGCCCGAAAAAACTCGCTACCAGCAAGGTTCACCGCAATTGATGCCAACATCGTTGTTGCGACCAGAAAAATTTCATGTTGTCATCATTGTTGCACCAACAGCCGATGAGTTCGGTTTTGAAGAAGGGAGAGCAATTTGGCAATTTGCTCAAGAAGGTGGTGGAGTCTTATTGACATTGAGCGAACCGACAGTTCGCACTAAAGGTTGGCGATTTTTCGTCCAGCGACCCTTGGATTTTGCTTCACTGCCTTCGCCATCGCCGTTAAGTCTTGTCAAGGATGATCCACTTGGAAATCAACTACCTAACTTGCCCAAAGTTGATGCTGCTTGGGCTATAACATTGCTTCCGACTTTTGCCCAAAGCGCTTTGCAAAGTTTGAGTGAGCCTGTTTTGGTCTGGTGGCAAGAAGGTTGGGGCAAAATCGCAATAGTTGGGTTTGAAGGAACTTGGAGATGGGTCATGGAAGCAGCAAGAAAGGGGGAGAAACCAGAAACTCACCGAAAGTTTTGGCGAACTGTCGTCCGCTTTTTGGCTGACCCGATGAAAGGAGAAAAGAGAAAAATCTCAAGCCCAGAAGCAGATTTAGCAACTCCGAAGCCACCACCTCCAGAGTTGAGTTTTAAGCCTGAACCGAAAAGAGTTGAAGGTTGGGTGAAAGCGACTAATGGACAAATTTTGAAACCCGAAGAAATAAAGGCTTGGGTCAAAAACTTGGCTTGGGCGAAAACAGTAAAAGTCCCAACAAAGCAGCCAATTTCTGCAATACCTTTGCCTTATTTCCTTTTAATTGCAGCATTGACGATTGAATGGTTGTTCATCCGAAGAAGCGGTCTGAATTGAAATGGAAATCAAAACTTATACTCACACCAATTCTTTCTTAGCAAGGTAGCAACTTGGGTTAAATTCGGATAACTTTAAGGAAAGGTTTGGTAGCAAAATCTATGTGGCATCTGAGTGAACCTGTATTCGCTACCTTTACAATTTGCTCACGCGCTTATGAGGTGAAATGGGCATGCAACTCATTTGCGATTCTTGTGGACGCAAATGGGCGATGAAGCGCGAAAATTGGAGGTGCTCTTGCGGAGAACCACTTAGATGGGATTCCTTGATGCCTTTTGACCCTTCGGCGATAGAGGTTAGCAATTGGTCTCTTTGGCGCTATAAAGGAATGTTGAAACTTCCTGAAAACGCAGTTCCTTCTTCCCTTGGTGAAGGCATGACACCTTTAATTCCTACGCCTGAGAAGAAAAGTTGGTTCAAATTGGAGTTTTTGAACCCGACAGGCAGTTTCAAAGACCGAGGCGCTTCGGTTTTGGTAACAGGAATGAAGGCATGGGAAATTAGTGAAGTTGCCGAAGACTCCTCAGGCAACGCTGGTGTTGCCCTTTCAGCCTATGCAAAGGCTGCTGGTATTCGTTGCCTTATTTTCGTCCCAAAGGATGCTTCCGAAGGTAAAATTTCTGCAATGAAAAAATTTGGCGCTGAAATCATTTTTTGCTCAAATCGCCAAGAAGCAGCGGAGCGTGTTATGGATGCAGTTTCTTCAGGAATTTACTATGCCAGTCACACTTGGCATCCTCTCTATTTGCAAGGGACAAAGACAGTCGCATATGAGTTGGCAGAGCAAATGGATTGGGAACTTGACAGCAATTGGTCAGTTTTCATCCCAGTTGGCAATGGTGATTTGCTGCTTGGGATTTATTTGGGCTTTTGCGAGTTGGTGGCTTCAAAGATAATCAAAAGTCAACCAAAACTTGTTGGTGTTCAAGCACTCGCCTGCGCCCCAATTTACGCTGCCATTTACAACTTGACTTTACCAATGAGTAAGACAATAGCCGAAGGCGTTGCAGTAGTTAAGCCACCTCGCATCAAACAAATCATCGCTGCTATCCGAGAGACTAAAGGTGATGTTGTTGCTGTTTCTGAGTCTGCAATTTTGAACGCTGTTGATGAAATGGCTGGATTAGGGTTGTGGGTTGAGCCCACAGGAGTGACCACTTGGGCTGCTTGGAAGCAACTTGGCAAACCTCCAAAAAGTATCCTGTTGTTAACAGGTGCTGGTTGGAAAACTTTAGCGCCCTCTTTGTCCGTTGAAAGGGTTGAAGGCAATTAGACTTTTATGCACAAAGCGGTTTCAGCCCCTCTTGCTTCATGATGCTTTGATTACCTTTCCCCTTTTGATGCACGAGGTGCAAACTTTCATTCTACGGACACCACCATTGATGCGGACACGAATTTTTTGTATGTTTGCTCTAAGCCAAACTTTCGTGTGCTTATTTGAGTGGCTAACTCTGTAACTGTTCATTCCGCTTTTACCGCAAATTTCACAACGCCACATTTGACTTTAACCTCCTTCTGGCGAAGAAGTTTTCTTTTAATTATTGCTCGTTTTCAGCGACGCAAAATAATAGCGACGGCAAACTTAGGTTCGGAGCAAAATTTTAACGCAGTTCGCTGTCATTGCAGCATGAAGTGCCACAAAATTGATAAAGCGAATTGGAAATGGATGTCGGTAAGCAGATAACAAAGTCACTTTGAACCTTTTGCTCCTATGCCTTGAAATGAAAAGGTGCGTCAAAGTTTTATCGTCCGAAGTCTTTGAAAGGTGATGAACAAGGATGCTGGTAAGGGATATTGTCCGTTCTTGTCCAGCCGTTTCGGTAACTGATTCGCTTGGTAAAGCGGCGGAAGCGATGCGCCAATCAGGTTGTCCCATTTTGCCCGTCCTTCAAGACGGATTCATAGTGGGCATGATTGACGAAGAGAGTTTGTTTGCAGTTTCGCTTAACCATCACAGAGATTTGAAGGTAGGCGACCTAATGAAATCTGGCATTCCATCTGTTCATTGGGACGCAACGATATCTTATGCTGCTTGGTTAATGAAGACTCAAAACTTACCAGCCTTGCCCATAATCGGTCCTGACGGCAGGTTTCGTGGCATAGTGACGAAAACAGATGTAACCAGTGCTTTGCTCAGAGGCTTAAGACCAACTCGCATTGGTGGCATGGCGACGCCTTTCGGCGTTTATCTCACGACAGGAAACCACAGTGCAGGTGTGGGAAATCTTGCGCTCATCGCTACTGGCATAACGATGGCAATTTGCTTGATAACGGCAAGACTTTTGGTTTTGGCTTTGCTTTATCTTTTTGATGTGTTGATGTATTCAGTTTTCGGCGAATCTTATGCTTCTGGACTTTTCGTCCCTTATCTTACTGGCTTCGGTTTCGCACCTTTCCCTTACGCCTTTGAGATCTTGCCTTGGGTTGAAATTTTGTTCTTTTTCGCTTTGATGAGGCTTTCACCTTTGACGGGTTATCATGGTGCCGAACACCAAGTCGTCCATGCTATTGAAAGGGGTGAAGATTTGAGACCAGAAGTAGTTTCACAAATGCCTTTGGAGCATCCAAGGTGCGGGACTAATTTGGCTGCTTTAGCCCTTTTGGTTGGCACGGCTCTTGTCAGCAATTTTTCACCGACTATCAAGGTCGCTCTTGTCGTCATCGCTTTCCTCTTCTGGCGTCAATTAGGCATGTGGCTTCAAAGAATCTTCACTGTTAAACGCCCCAAGCCCCATCAACTAATGAACGGCTTGAAGGCAGGTGAGGAATTGTTGATTAAGTTTCAACATCAACCGCAAAGATTTTTACCTTTGGTTGGTCAAATTTGGAATATGGGCTTTTTGCAAATCCTTGCTGGTGCTTGGCTCACTCTTTTATGCGTCAATCAAATAGTCACTGCTTTTGGTTTCCCCAGAATTATCTTCTAATGCCAATAAAAACTCTTGCAATGAGGTGACCCAGATGAGACAAGCAAGAGAAGAACTTTTTGCTCTTTTGGAACAAGCGGTTAAGGAAGCGATGAGAAGGGGCTTTTTGCCTACACTAACTGAGTTGCCTAATTTCGTCGTTGAAACACCGCCACAAGAGGAATTTGGCGATTTCGCTTCAAACATCGCTATGTTGCTGGCTCGTCCGATGCAAAAGAGCCCGATGGAAATCGCTAATGCAATTGCTCAATGCTTGCCTAAAAGTGACTTGATTGAGAGCGTGGAAATTGCTCAACCTGGTTTCATTAACTTCCGCTTGACGAATCTTTGGCTTCATGAGGCTATCAAAGAAGCCATTGAGCGTGACGAAAAGTTCGGGCATTGGCAAATTGGTCAGGGCAAAAAGGTTCAAGTTGAATTTGTGAGCGCAAATCCGACAGGACCTTTGCAAATTGGCAATGCTCGTGGCGGTGCTTTAGGTGACGCAATTGCCAACTTGCTTGAAGCCGTTGGCTACAAAGTTGAGCGTGAATACTACATCAACGATGTCACTATGTCAACTCAAGTTCAGAACTTCGGCGAGTCCCTTGAGGCGCGCTATTTGCAACTTCTCGGTTATGATGTCCCCTTTCCAGAGGAAGGCTACAAAGGTGAGTATGTCATAGAGTTGGCTCGTGAAATCGTTAATGAGTATGGCGATGCCTTCGTCAATTTGTCACCAGAAGAAAGAAGACAAAAGTTCATCACTTTGGCTCGTGATAAGATTGTGGCTCAACACAAATCTGTTTTAGAGCGGTTTGGAATAACCTATGACAACTGGGTAAGCGAGCAATGGCTCTACGACAGCGGAAGGGTCGCTAAAACCATTGATTTGCTGAAGCAAAGAAATCTAACTTACGAAGCGGAAGGAGCACTCTGGATGAGGACGACTGATTTTGGAGATTTGAAGGACGAAGTAATTGTCCGAAGGACTGGTGCTCCAACCTATTTCGCCTCAGACATCGCTTATCACCTTTACAAGCATGAAAGAGAATATGAGTTTGTCGTTGATATTTGGGGTGCTGACCATCATGGACATGTGCCACGAATGCACGCTGCCTTAAGAGCCTTGGGCATAGAGAGAAATGGAGAATGGCTCAAAGTCGTGCTTTATCAATTGGTGCGTTTAGTTAAAGAAGGTTCAACTGTTAGGCTAAGCAAAAGGGCAGGCGAAATTGTCTCCCTTGACGATTTACTTGAATGGATTGGCAAAGACGCATCCCGCTTCTTTATGCTCATCAGAAGTGCTGACACTCATCTTGACATTGACCTTGACCTCGCTATCAAGCAATCGCAAGAAAATCCAGTTTACTATGTTCAGTATGCTCATGCGAGATGTTGCAGCATCTTCCGTGAGGCAGAGAAGAGACAACATCCATCACTGTCAAAATACAATCAGGCTGACCTCAATCTTCTTATTGAGGAAGTTGAACGAAGGCTCATGAAGTTATTAGCCCAATTCCCTGAAGTGGTGAAAGAATCTTCCTTAAAGTTGTCCCCTCACCTGCTAACTCAGTTTTGCATTCAAATTGCTGATAGATTTCATGACTTTTACGAGCGATGCCGAGTGCTGGGAGAAGATGTTCAACTCAGTGCTGCAAGACTGGCTCTCGTTAAAGCCACTCAGGTAACGCTGAGAAATGCCTTGAACTTGTTAGGAGTTAGCGCTCCAGAGGCAATGTGAAATTACAAAGTGCTCAGGTAACTTTCGCCTAATTGGTTTCTGAAAATTTCGTTCCTTAGCCGATGGGTTTAAGGATGTGAACAGTGGTCAAGCCTGAAACGAGTTTTGCCAATTTCTCTGCATCAGATTGGCTTCCGACAATGCTGCCATAGTGCATAGGGATTGCATGAGTTGGCTTTATCCGCTTGATTGCTTCAGCCGCTTCATCTGCGTCCATGACATAAGTTCCGCTAACAGGCAACAGGGCAATGTCAACTTGACCGAGGTTGTCCATTTCGGGAATCAAATCAGTATCGCCAGCATGGTAAATCACTTTTCCAGCCAAGGTGACCAAGTAGCCGACACCGCCATAGTTTTTAGGGTGGAAGCGTTGTCGTTCTGGTCGGACATTGTATGCTGGCACAACTTTGATTTTAACGCCTTTCTCGGTTGCAACATCGCCAGCCTTAACGATTTTCACATCACCGCTCAGTTTCTTTGCAGCGTTTTGAGGTGCAAGGATAACTCCGTCAGGCTTAGCAACAATTTTCACTGAGTTTGGGTCACAGTGGTCAAAGTGGTCGTGAGTGATTAGCACCAAATCTGCTTTTTCTGGAACAAAGCGAAGTTCGTAGGGATCAATTGCGATTGTCACGCCTTCACCCCTAAGCAAGAAAGAATCATGCTTGAGCCAAGTAATTTCAACGCCTTCAATCGTTACTGCCATCTTGATTCACCTCCCTGCTAAGTTCAATAGTCCGCCTTTCATCATGTCACAGTCTCGCTTACTCAGCAGATAAGCAAATAGCGTTACAATTATGTAGCAATTGAAAATTTAACTGGTGAAATTTTTCAGTTGGGTTGCTGTCCAGCCGAAAAGTTTGAAGTTGCAAAGCGTGCTTCCGAGTAAGCGCGGCATTACCTTTGCCAAGCGCACGAAATCCCGTAAGGAGGTTGTTAATGGAATGCGTTATTGGGCAAGTTTCCTATTGAGCGTTATTTTCATTTCGTTCGGATGGTCGCAACGAATTTGTCAATCACCAGATTGCCTTTATGTTGACAGCACAAACGCTGCGAAAGTTTTGAACCTTTTCATCTTCGTTCCGAAAACCACAAAGGAATTCGTTCTTTCCATTTTTGACCAAGCCGACGAAGTTAAGGTCGGGCAGAATTCGTCCTTTATTCTTTTCGCTCCTGATGGCTATGAAGCAATGAGGTTAAATGAGCCCAAAAGCAAAGATTGGTCGGAATACAAAATCGCAGTCAATGGTCGTTGGGGCATTTGGAAGTTGACAGTTTTCGGACCTCAACCACCTCAAGGGCAGCGTTCAAGCGTTCGCAATCATTTCATTGTGCGAACCGTTGGTGAAGTTGATTTGTTCGTCAAGCCAGAGCCAGTTGTGCTTGCTCGTGGGTTGAGGTTTTCCGAACCCAAATTCAACGGCGAACCTACCCACAAATTCACAGTCCAAGTCCCTGAATTGACAAAAGTTCGCTTCAACTTTCTCAGACCAAGAGATGAAAAAACTGTTGAAATCCAATTGCAACCGCCCGAAGACATCAACTCACAGCAGCATTGGAAAGGATTAATGAGAGGCTCTCTTGAATTTCTTGAAGTTACTGGCTCAAACTTGCAAGGCTTATGGAAGTTGACAATCAACAATGTCAAGGGAATTTATGCTCTCGGAATTGAACAGGAGTTGAGGGTTTTCTTCAACGAGACGCCTTTAATGCCCATGCCCAAGACAGTTCAAGTTGCCACTTACATAGCCGATGAAAACCATTTTGTCCCTGCAAGGCTTGATATAACATCGCCTCAGACGGTTAACGAATTTTATGTCACTTTCACTGACAAAAACGGTTTGGGCAAATTGTTTCTCTTGCCTAATGTGATATATCGCATTACGGCGTCAAGGGGCTTTGAATTCGGCGCTCAAACAGTTTTTGCCTCTGCTGAATTTGAAGCCTTCAGCATCCCTGTTACTCGGATTTTGAAGCGACCTCAGGGCTGGTATTGTGGCGACACTCACTCCCACACCGTTTATTCTGATGGCAATGACACACCTGCTCAAATGGTTGAGGCTGCTATTGGCGAAGGGCTTGATTGGTTGGTTTTGACTGATCACGGGGTTGGTCCGATGGTTCAGCATGTCTTGATGGCTCACCAAGAGGCTTTGCCTCTTTCAGAGCCGGGCAAGTTCGTGGTCATACCTGGCGAAGAGTTCACAACGCTAAACTATCACGCAAACATCATTAACGGCATAGTTTTAGAGATGCCTAATGCTTCTTTGCAACAAGTCATTGACGCTGTTTTGAGAATGGACAATGAGGAGCGCCCGATGACTATCAAACTCAATCATCCACACTGGTCAGGCACAGCCAAAGCAGCCGAGTTGGCTCATCAACTTCAAAGGCTACCTCTTATTGAGTTATGGAATGATAACGCCAACGGTGGCAATTTGACAACTTTGCTCTGGTGGGAGTTGCTCAACAAAGGAATGAAAGTTTTTGCCGAAACAGGAACTGACAGCCACAACAGAAAAACTTCAAGACTGGGACATCGCAGAACTTATGTCTATTTGGGAAAAGAACCATTGACGCCTAACAACATCGTCAAGGCTTACAGAGAGGGAAGAAGTTTTCTAAGTCGTGGCGCATTGGTGCTGTTTACCGTCAACGGTGCTTTGTCAGGAAGCACCGTCTATGGGTCACAAGTCAAAGTCAAATTTTGGGCTCAAAGCATCGCACCCATAGACAGGGTTGAAATCGTAAAAGATGGAAAAATCATTCACTCCTTTGCAGCAGAAGGCAAAACCGAATTTGAAGGCGAAGTTGACTTGCAAGTTGGCGACGGTTGGATACTCGCTCAAGTCTTCCGACAAGGTGACCCATCGCCTGTGGCTTTGACTAATCCAGTTTTCATTCGCTCTGAAGCAAGATGAGCGAAACAGGAGTGTTTCTTTGAGGTCTTGATTTCTTTGAAAGCATAATTCCTTTCAACGAACAAGCGTGTTTAATTGGAAGACTGCCATTAGCAACGAGATGATCACAAAGCCGACGACTAAACCAAGCATCAAAATCAGCGCTGGTTCAAGCAAAGATATGAGAGCCTTCAAACTACTGTCAACTTCAAGGTCAAGGGTATCAGCGATAGTGTTCAGTGATTGGGGCAAAGTTCCCGCTTCTTCGCCGATAGCGACGAGGCGAGTGAAAAGTGGCGGAAAAACCCCGCTTCGTCGCAAATGGTCAGCAACACGCTCTCCTTCACGAACCCTTTGCCTAACTTCATCAAGGGAGCGAGCCAAAACCTCATTGCCAATCACATCCCTTGCTACTTCCAAAGCCTCAAGGACAGGAACACCACCCATGAGCAGAACCGACAATGCCCTTGATAGCCTTCCAATTGCAGCCTTAAGGTGCAACTTGCCAAATATCGGAAGTTTCAACTTCCAAGCATCG
>JANXCD010000046.1 GCA_025060305.1 Armatimonadota bacterium
TACAACTATGCCCAAAGCATCGCCTTCGTCTTTCCAGAACTTGAGCGGACGATGAGGTTCGTTGAGTGGAAATTTCAGCAGCATCCAGAAAAAGGATACATTCCGCACCGAGTTATCGTCCCGCTGGATTTGCCGAGGTTGTGGGAGCGAGGCATCGGCGGTCCATACAACCCTGCCCTTGACGGAATGCTTGGAGCAGTGCTCAAAACTTACCGTGAGTTTCGCTTGAGCGGAGATGTCAATTGGCTTGTTGATGTGTTCCCTCATGTAGTCAAGTTGATGAGGCACATTTTTGAGCAGTTTGACCCCGACGGCGATGGCATTATTGACGGCGAGCAACCCAACACCTACGACATCCACACTTTCGGCAGCAACACTTTCATCGGCACGCTCTACCTTGCGGCTTTGAAAGCCGTTGAGCAAATGATTCTCGCTTTGCCCGACGATACACTCCGCACTTCGCACTCTGCACTCCTTGACGAGTGTCGCAAGCGATTTGAACTTGGTCGTGAAGGTTACATCAAGCGCTGTTGGAACGGCGAGTTTTTCATCAACGCTTACGATGCCCCCAATGTTTCGCCTGAAGTTTACGAGCAAAATAACTGCTGGGGCATCGGATGCCACAGCGACCAGTTGCTCGGTCAATGGTGGGCGTTCGTTCTGGACTTGGGTTATTTGCTGCCTGAGGAGATGGTCAAGACGGTGCTTTGGAGCATTTTCCGCTACAACTGGCGGAAAAGTTTGCGTGGGTTCAAACATAGCCAAAGAGTTTTCGCAGAAGGCGACGAAAGTGGATTGCTCACCTGCACATGGCCGAATGGCGGACGACCACAAAGACCAATCCTTTACTGCGACGAAGTTTGGACTGGACTTGAGTATGAAGTTGCGGCGATGCTTTTGTGGAACGGGATGGTTGACGAAGCGCTGAAAATCGTTGAAGGTGCTCGCAACCGATACAGAGGCGACAAGCGCAACCCCTTTGCCGAAGTTGAGTGCGGTCATTACTACATCCGAGCGCTTTCAAGTTGGAGTTTGCTTTTGGCTGCGACGGGATTTGTTTGCGATGCCTGTTTGGGCAAACTTCAGTTTGCACCAAACCTTACGGTAAACCAATTTCGCTTTCCCTTCTTTGCAGGCACATGTTGGGGCTTGTTTTCGCAAACCGTCACAAGCAAAAGGGCAGTTGCAACTTGTCAAGTTTTAAGTGGCGAATTTGCGTTAAGGGAATTGTGTTGGCGAATTGAAAACTTTAAGTCGGCAAAATTTACTCTCACACTTGATGGCAAAACCGCAAAGGCTCAAACAAAGCGTGACGGCGATTGGCTCATCGTTCAGTTCGCATCGCCCATCCAGTTGAAAGCGGGGATGAAATTTCAAGTTGAGTTGAAGTGAGGCAAGAAGTTATTCGCTTGCCAAGTAGGCTATCAGAAATTCTCAGCAAATGATGTCCGAAGAAAGTAATTGGCAGCAAGAGATAATCCCAAAGCCTGCTTGGTGATTTATAATTTTTGCGGGTTTTTCAATGTGAAACTTTGAGCATGGAGGTGCAAATTTGAGCAATGGGCAAGCGATACAAGTGGTCTCGTGAGCGCATCCTTGAGGAAATTCGCAACTTGCATCAACAGGGCTTGCCTTTGAACATGGCGTCAGTTAGGCGCATTTTCCCTTCTTTAGTAGCAACTGCTTGCTCAAAGCGGTATTTTGGCAGTTGGCAAGCAGCAGTTAAAGCGGCTGGGTTTGATTACGATGAAATTATTCAAGTCAAGCGATGGACAAAAGAACAAGTCATTGACGGAATCAGACAAATTTACAACTCAGGTGGTGACTTGCGTCCTTCAATGGTGGCTAAGGTCAATCAAATGATGCTTGTAGCAGCCAAAAGGTTCTTTGGTGGGTGGCGTGAAGCAGTTATGGCTGCTGGGATTGACTACGATGCTTATGTTGATCAGAAAAGGCAAAGTAAAGTGGAGCAGGAAAAAGAGCAAATCCTCAGTGAAATCCAAAGGCTTTACCGAGAAGGTCTCATTGAGGAATTGAGCGGAGCATGGCGTTACCATTTACCACTTTTCCGAAAGGCTCGCCATCGCTTCGGCAGTTGGAAGAAAGCGATAGAAGCGGCTGGGCTTAACTATAACGAGGTAGTCCAACGCCAGAAGTGGACAAGAGAGAAAATCATCACCGAAATCATAAGACTTTACAACGAAGGCAAAGATTTAAGCGTCACTTCAATGCAACGAACTTACCCCAACTTGGTCGCTATCGCTCAATCTCCCCGTTACTTCGGAAGTTGGCGTGCTGCTGTTGAAGCAGCAGGATTTGATTACGAGTTGATAAAGCGACAAAGGGGTCGCAGAAGACGAGAACCAATTCAAGTGAAAGTCTGAAAATAAGGTAATAGCGAGGCGAGCAAATATGACGACGATCACTGATGCCCTTCGTAATTTCATTTACGAAGTCCTTGACACCTCTGTAAAGCAAGAGGTTCTTGTCTTCTTTGCTTCCAACAAGGCTATGGACACGATACAAGGTCTTTCAGTTTGGCTGGGACGAACGAAAGAAGAACTAAAGGAAGCGATTGAAACACTGGAGAGAGTTGGGATTTTGAAACGGAAAGGGGAAGGCGAAAGCGCTGTTTACAGTTACCAGCCTAAAGACGAAATCGCCGATTTGGTTGATACTTTCCTTCGCCTTTATCAAACTGCAAGGTCGCAACTGCAAAATGAAATCCTTCAAGCACGACAGCAGGCGGAGCAGGCTCAAGAGCAACTGAGGGCTTTGCAATGGGAGCAAAGCAGGTTCAGGCTTGTCTTGTCCAGTATGAGCGATGGAGTTATAGTTTTGCTATCCGATGGAACGATTTCCTACTTGAATGAATCGGCAGCGAAAATTTTGAATGCATCAACGAAAGATTTGACAGGCAAAAAGGTGAGCGAACTTTCACTTCCCCTTGCCCAATTACTTGACCACGCATCAAAGGAAGTCACTATGTCGCCTCATCCTGCCATTTCTCGTGAATGGAATATGCCTAACGAAATTACATTGAGGGCAAACTTGTTGCCTGTTTTTGACCAGAGAAAGCATTTCATCGGAATTGTTTGTGTCTTGAGCGATGTGACGAAAGCAAAAAGACGAGAAAAGGAGCAGCGTGAGATGCTTTCGGTTTTGGCTCATGACATCAAATCTCCAATCACTGCCATAAGAGGCTTCGCCCTTTCAGGATTGAAGGGCTACCTTGGTGAACTTCCAACTCACGTAAATAGAGCCTTTCAAGTTATCGCTGAGCAATCGGACAGAATTTACGAAATGGTGCAGCAAATCGTTCATTTAGTTATCGGCGGTGAAGGGTTGCCGCCTCTTCACCCCATCCATTTTGATTTGCGTGACTGCACTAAAGAAATTGCCCAAAGTTATGAAGGACAATGCGCAGAACAAGGGTTATACATCAGTATCAACCTTTCTGACCAGCCCGTTTGGGTTCAAGCAGACAAAGAAATGATAGAAAGGGCTATTGACAACTTGCTTAGTAATGCCGTCAAATACAACCGTGAAGGAGGAAAAATTTGGGTTAGGGTTTACAAGCGTAACGATGAAGCAATCGTTGAAATTGAGGACACAGGTGTGGGCATACCGCCTTCCGAATTGCCTTTCATCTTCCACCGATTTTATAGGGCTTCAACGGCAAAGGGTGAAGGTTCTGGGCTCGGACTTTCTTTCGTCCAACAAGTTGTTGAAGCCCATGGCGGAAGAATTGAAGTCAATAGTTCAGTCGGAGAAGGTAGCCTTTTCAGGGTCATTTTGCCTTCAGCCTCTGAGCCTTCAATTGACCACAAAAGTTTGAAACTATACTCTCAAAGCGAAAGTGAAGACAAGCAAGGTTAGTGAATGCCTCCCTTCAACACTTTGCCATCGCACTAAAATGCCGAAGTTGAATTCCTTTTCACAACTGCGCCTTTGTAGGGTTGAGTAAAACCGTCTGATTTGTAGGGACAAAAGTTTCTCGCTGCATTCAGCGCTTTTTACTTGCTTCATCAGCGTTTGACGGCAACTAAGTTAAAGTGTTACACTTTGCCTTTGCGAGGTGAAAGTTATGTTGCCACAAGGGTTGCAAAGGTTGCTTGGAAGTCAATTTGCCAAATTGCAAGAGCAAGCAAATCAAGCCCTTGAAGAGTTGAAAGCAATGCGCATAGAAGGGCAGGCTGGTGGTGGCTCTGTCAAGGCTGTCGTTTCAGGACTTGGTGAACTCCAAGCAGTTCAAATTGACCCAAAACTCATCAACCCTGAAGATGCTGAAATTTTACAAGACTTGATTGTGGTTGCCGTAAGGGAAGCCATGAGAAACGCTGAAGCAGTGCAGCAGCAAAAGATGCAAACTTTGTTGCAATCTTTGCCCTTGGGTGGACTGTTGGGGTTTGGACGCTGAAGCAAACTGACTTTCCAAAAAGCCAACCTATCACACGGTGACCCGCTATGAGATTAGATTATCCGACTTCGCTGAAAGGTTTGTTGCAAGAACTTGAAAGGTTGCCTGGCATCGGACCTAAAAGCGCTTTGCGAATTGCATTGTTTTTGATCAACCAGCCAAAAGATGTCATTGACAGGCTCATTCAAGCCTTGCAAAGGGTTAAAGACCAACTCAAACTTTGCATTCGCTGCTTTAATTACGCTGAGAACAAACTGTGCTCAATTTGTCAAGATGAGCAAAGGGATATATCCCTTCTTTGCGTTGTTGAAGACCCTATGGACATCGCCGTCATTGAAAATGCAGGGACTTATCGTGGACTTTACCATGTCCTTCACGGAGTTATTTCTCCCATTGAAGGAATTGGACCTGAGGATTTACGCATAAAGGAACTCATTGAGCGCTTACAGGTTGAACCGATAAAGGAAGTCATTTTAGCCCTAAGCCCTACAAGCGAAGGGGAAGCAACCAACATTTACATCGCTCGGCTTGTTAAACCCTTGGGCATTAAAGTCACTCAATTGGCGATGGGTATTCCTGTCGGTGGCTCAATTGATTACACTGACCAGTTGACAATCATGAGAGCATTGGAGGGCAGAAGGGAAATGTTATGACGAAAATTCTAAACTAAGGGTAAAAATAAGCCTGAAAATTTTTCATCCTGCAATTTGCCGAGAAGTTGAAGTTGGCTTCAATCACTGGCATTCTGGTTTAGGCGCTGTATAATTAGCAAAGCGAGGAGGTGATTTCAGAATGTTCATTCGCCGAACTACCCCTCAGCAACAAGAGAAGTTCAAGCAGCCTTTGAAGGAACCGATGGACGGCGATAAAGTAGAAATAACGGAAAGGCGAATTCAACTGACTATCCCTAAGGATGAAATTTCATGGGAAGACCCTTTACCTATTGGTGACCGACCAAAGTTGAGCAGAGAAGAAAGAGAATTGATACTGCGCCTAAGAAGCAAAGTTCATCAAAGAGTGGTTGCTGATTTTGAACGAGGTTTTGCAAAAGGTGTTGACATGCAAAACCCACAACAAGTTCGCCCTTTGATTGAGCGTGTCGCAGGGGAACTTATGGAAACTGAAGGGCTTTCACTACCAGTAAAACTGAGAGAAGTTCTCATTCAAGAAGTCCTTGATGAAATAATAGGCTATGGTCCAATTCAGTCTTTCTTGGATGACCCAAATATCACCGAGATCATGGTCAACAGCGCCGAAAAGATTTTCTATGAACGAAAGGGTCGCATTTACCTAAGCGAACAACGCTTTGACAATGATGAACATGTTTTGCGAATTATTGACAAAATCCTCTCTCCTTTAGGGCGACAAGTTAATGAACGGACACCTTTGATGGACGCTCGTTTGCCAGACGGAAGCCGTGTCAATGTTATTATCCCGCCTTTGGCGATAAAAGGTCCATGCATCACTATAAGAAAGTTTTCTCGTAAGCCTCTTACCATTGAGAAACTGATTGAATTTGGTGCATTGACAGAACCTATGGCTATTTTCCTACAAGCAGCGGTGAGGGCACGCATGAATATCATCGTTTCTGGTGGCACTGGTTCAGGCAAAACCACTTTGCTTAATGTCTTAAGTAATTTCATCCCACCTTGGGAGCGATTAGTGACAGTTGAAGATGCTGCCGAGTTGCAACTTCAACACGAAAATTGGGTCGCTTTGGAAGCCAGACCTCCTAACATTGAAGGGCAAGGTGCTGTCCCTATCAGAGAACTTGTCCGAAACGCTTTGAGGATGCGTCCCGATAGAATCATCGTGGGCGAATGCCGAGGGCCAGAAGCCTTGGACATGATTCAAGCAATGAACACAGGTCACGACGGTTCAATGTCAACCCTTCACAGCAACTCACCGAGGGACACAATCTACCGACTTGAAACGATGATAATGATGGCTGGAATGGAGTTACCCCAAAAGGCTATTGCTCGTCAAATCTCATCGGCTTTACATTTGATCGTTCACGCCGCTCGCCTTTCTGACGGTAGCCGAAAGGTCGTTTACATCACAGAAGTTCAAGGTTTGGAAGGTGACATGGTTTTGCTTCAAGATATCTTCACCTTTGAGCAAAAGGGTTTGGACGATAATGGCAAAGTGATAGGTGAGCACAAGGCTATGGGCTTTAGACCTATGTGCGCCGAAAGAATAAAAGTTGCCGGCATAAACTTGCCTGAAGATATTTTCTTCCCTGAGTAAAGTTCAAAGGGGGCGATAACTTTGACGGTCACGGAAACTTATCTGCCCGAAGAAAAGGAAAAATTTCCACTACTAACGAAATTGTTTGCAAAAACGAGATGGGCTAAGATTTATTCCCAAAAGATGATGGAAGCAGGTTTGCCCATTCGTGGTGAAGAGTTTTTGATTTTGCTCCTTTTCTTAACTGTCGGTTTATCCGCTATTGTGGCAATCATAGTTAAGCATTTTGCTGGATTTATTTTGGGTGGCTTCTTAGGCTTTGCCATACCTAATTGGGCTTTGCAGTGGAGGATTAAGCAAAGAAAGACCCTTTTGGAAAATCAACTGGCTGATGCATTGACAATCATATCTGCTGGTCTATCGGCAGGTTATAGTTTCATGCAAAGCGCCCGATTGGCTGCCGACCAGTTGCCTCCGCCTATTTCAGAAGAACTTGATAGGGTTGTCCGTTTGTCATCCTTGGGGATGCCTATTGAGCAGGCTTTGCAAATCATGGCAGGGAGAGTTCGCAGTTACGATTACGATATAACAGTTTCAGCCATACTCATTCAACTCAGGAGAGGTGGAAACCTTGCCCGTATCTTATCAACTGTCGCTGACACAATAAGACAAAGAATTGAACTTAGAGGTGAAATTTCTGCTTCTACGGCTCAAGCAAGATTTAGTGGCTGGATTTTAATGGGCTTGCCCTTCGCCGTCGCTGCTATGGTCTTCATCATCAACCCAGATTGGATGAGACTTTTGATTGGCACTGACCTTGGTAGGAAAATGATTTACTTGGGTATTTTCATGCAAACGATGGGTATGCTTTGGATTCGCAAATTGCTCCAAATTGAATTGTGAGGTGATTTGTTGTGAGTATTGAACTCATTTTCATTATTAGCCTATGGGCAATTGCTTTATTGTTGGCTGGTTTCAGCATCTCTCAGGAAATTAAGACAAGACAATTGAGGGGACGAATTTCACGATTGGTCAGAGCGAAAGTCATGGAAGAGGAAGAACAAGTTTTGACTGAATTTGAAGACGAAGAAATGAAAATGTCATTGCCAAATCGCCTTTTCAGGGCTTTATTTTTGCCACTGGTTCAGCGTTTCAGCAGGTTGATACCTCAAGTAGGTGCTCCTTTGAAAGCAACAGAGGAACTTTTGGTGATGGCAGGTTACCCTTTGGGTTTAACGCCATCAGATGTCATGGGACTAAGGTTAGTCTTGACGCTCTTGGGTGTTTTCTTGGGCTCTCTTTTGCCTATAATTCTCAACCCCTTTTTCCCAGCCATCGCCAGCCCATTGAATTTAGCCATTTTTGTCGGTATCCTTGCCATTGCTGGATTTCTCGGACCGATTTTCTGGCTAAGAAGAGCAGCAAACCTGAGGCGAAGGCGAATATTAAGGCAACTTCCAGACATGCTGGATTTGATAACTTTGTCAATAGAAGCAGGTTTGGCTTTTGATGGAGCCGTTTACGAGGCTACAAGAAGGTTCAAAGGTCCTTTATCTGACGAACTCAAAAGGGCACTACGAGAAGTTAATTTGGGCAAAACTCGCTCTCAGGCTCTTAGGGACATGGCGGAAAGAGTAAAACTTGAAGACATTTCACTTCTCGTTTCTGCTGTCCACCAGTCCGAGACTCTCGGTTCGCCACTCTCGGACGCCTTGAAAGCACTTTCAACTGAATTGCGAAAAAAGCGACTGAGAATGATTCGTGAGCAAATAGCCAAACTGCCAGTCAAACTTATTTTCCCGTTGGTGCTTTTTATCTTCCCGACTTTGTTCATTGTTATTTTGGGACCGGCAGTTGTTCAATTGACACAAACTGGGCTTGGTGGAGGCTAAGTTTCAAGTTTCTGAAAGTGCCTTTTTAATCTCTTCTGACAACTTCAAAACTTGCGTGTGGTCTGGAACTATTGTTTGCGCTTTCATCAAATATTCTCTCGCCCTACGAGGGAAACCGACCTCAAGGTAGAATTTCGCCCAATGTAACGCCTCCTCAAAATCTTTTGCTTGACTATCGGAAAGAGAGGAGTGAGGGAGAGCCGAAAGCGTTTCCTCAACCACATGAAGCCTTCCCATAATTTCCTTTCTCATTTCGCTTGATGGATTTCTTTCCATAGCACGCTCATATGCTTCCTTCGCCCTTCTCAACCTCATAGTTCCTTCAAGTGACCTTCCAAACCAGTAATGGGCTTTAGGATTAAGGTCATCAATCTCGCAGGCTTTACTCAAAATCCCAATAGCCTCTTCAAACCTTCCAGTTTCAACGAGCAGTTGCCCAAGAGCCAAAAGGGGGTCAGGTGCATCTGGAATTTTGTTAACTATTTCTCGTAGCAATGTTTCAGCCTTTGAAACATCGCCTTTTGACAGAGCCAGCAAGGCTTGTTGATACTTTTGCTTCGCCTCACGAACGATGAACTCAGCAATTTTGCCGTAGCCAAACCTAATTAAGTCTCTTCTCTCTTCCCAAAGTTTTTGCGCTCTCTCTTTTTCTTTCCTTTTTTTCGTCACAGTTTATGCCCCCTTGTCATCTTTTCTCCTTAAGCGTTGGGTCAAAGATTTGAATTTTTGCTTGCCTAAGGAGTTTTTCTGAAAGTTCAAATTTCATCTGCCATAACTTTTGCTGCTTCAGTTGAGCGATTATTTGCTCCCTAACTTCTCCAAAAGATTTTCTTTTGGCTGGAACTTTTCTCTCAAGTTTAAGGATGACCCATTCACCTTTAATCTCAATGGGTTTGCTGAATTCACCGACCTTGAGTTTTCTGACTATTGCCTGCAATTTGGGATGCAAATCTTTAACGGGAACTAAACCCATGTCGCCATCTCGTTGACGAGTGACAGGGTTAATTGAAAAGTGGCGAGCCAAATCGGAAAAGTTTTCGCCACCTCTCAATTTCAACGCTTTCCATATCGCTTCAGCATTCTCTTTGCTTTCCAAAGTTATGTCTCTGAGATGAACTCTTTCTGGCTGCTCGTAAAGTTGAGCATTTCGCTCGTAGTGTTGTCTCGCCTCTTCATCAGTAACTTCAACCTTTTTCGCTGCCAATTTTTCAATTAGCAAATCGGCACGAACCTTTTGACGATTTTCTTCGTTATCGGGCAAATTAGATTTTTTCAATTCCTGAAGAACTTCTTCATCGTTCACTGATATGCCTTGCTTTTTTGCTTCCCTCTCAATCAACTTTTGTCGCACCAACTCTTGGACTGTGATAGAGCCATACCTTTGCCACAAAATCTCATTCAATTCCCTTTCCGTCACTGTTACGCCATTGGCACGAGCAACTATTCTATCGCTCGTTCGGCAACCGAGCAAAACTGAAGCAAGGCATGCGGCAAACAACCAAATTACTTTGCCCAAATGCGATGTCACCACCCTTTCGCTTGACATCAGAATTTTGTGCCTCAAAATTAGCATATCGCATCTTGCAAGTCTAATGTCAGTTGTGATTTCAAGTGACCTTATGAAAAATCATAGGTGCAGGCAAAACTTGACTGAAAAATTACAAGCGGGTTTCATCCGCTATTAACCTTAATGAAGCCCGCTTTCAGGCTCAAAAACTCAAAGGGGGAAAGATTGTCATGGAAACAGCCCAAAGCATCCGTGCAATTATTGAAACCGGTGGCAAACAGTATGAAGTTTCGCTTGGCTCGGTCATCAAAGTTGAAAAACTGGAAATCCCAGAAGGTGAAGTTTTTGAAACTGACAAAGTGCTACTGATTAGAACACCAGAGCAAATTTTTGTCGGAACCCCCTATGTTGCTGGTGCGAAAGTGGTAGCCAAAGTCCGTCAACATGCTCGTGGCGAAAAAATCATCGTGTTTAAGTTCAAACCCAAAAAACGATACATGCGAAAGAAAGGGCATCGTCAATGGTTCACTGAGTTGCAAATTGAGCAAATTTTTGTGCCACAATACAAAGCGGTTGAAAGTAACGAAAAGGCAGGTGAAGTATAATGGCACACAAGAAATCAGGTGGCGCAACCAAAAACGGTAGAGACAGCAGGTCAAAGCGATTGGGCATTAAAGCCTATGGTGGAGAATTTGTCAAAGCAGGTTATATTTTGATTCGCCAAAGAGGAACGAGGTTTTTGCCAGGCAGGAATGTCGGCATGGGCAACGATTACACTTTGTTTGCCCTAACCGAAGGCTATGTCGTCTATGACCGCAAAGGCGACAAAGTTCGTGTTAATGTCCTGCCATCACCTTCGTCATGATAGGCTAACTGATGTGAGCCACGAGAAAGAACCTTTTTCGCTCTTTACTAAACTAAAAGGTTTGTTAGTGCTTGGTTAGCCATGCCAGTGACTTTAGTTAATGGTTGATGACGAATTTAATAGAGCGCTTGTCAAAATCAACTTCGTCGCTTTAAACAATTTAGGGCGCAAGTCCTCCATGCCACAAACCTGTCCGCTCGTCTAATCCAAACATCAGGTTGAAACATTGAACGGCGTTGCCAGATGCCCCCTTGACAAGATTATCAATGACCGAAAGCACAATGGCTCGCTGTGTTCTTTCGTCCACGACTACAGAGATATCGCAGAAGTTGCTCCCTACAACGGCTTTGATTCTCGGCAGTTCTCCAATATCCAAAACACGAACGAAAGGCTCTTTGGCGTAATCTTCAGCGTAAAGGGCATGGACATCCGATAGGTTCATTGGCTTAGCAAGTTTTGCGTAAGCGGTCGTGAAAATGCCCCGCACCATCGGGACGAGATGAGGCGTGAAAGTAATCCGAACGGATTCTCCCACAAGGTCAGAAAACTCCTGCTCCATTTCAGGTATGTGCCTGTGACTGGCGACCCCATAAGCCCTAAAATCTTCGTCAAGTTCAGTGAACAAGTAACTGGCTTCAAGTCGTGAACGACCAGCACCTGAAACGCCCGATTTACTGTCAATGATGATACTGTCAAGTTGGATTAGGCGTCGTCGCAAAAGTGGGGCTAAAGCAAGCAATGCAGAAATTGGATAGCATCCAGGATTGGCGACAAGGAAGGCTTTGCGAATTTGCTCACGGCGGAGTTCTGGGACGCCATAGACCACTTCCGAAAGCAAGTTTTGTGCTATGTGAGTTTTGCGATACCATCTTTCGTAAGTTTCTGGGTTGCGAAATCGGAAATCAGCGGAAAGGTCAATAACCTTGATGCCTTTTTCCAACAACTTGGGTGCTAACTCCATTGAAACTCCGTTTGGCAAAGCAAGGAAAAGGGCGTCTATTCCCTTCAAAAGTTTTTCGTCGTAAGGAACACAATCAAGTTTTGTCAATCCACGCAAATGCGGTTGTGCTTTGTGAATTGGGACTGCTTCTTCAGAAGAAAGCCTAAAAAGTGCAATAAGTTCAGCCTTTGGATGCTGAAGTAAAAGCCTTATCAACTCGCCACCAGTGTAGCCTGTTACACCGATAATTCCTGCCCTAATTTTTTGCTGCTCCATCGGTTTTGCCTCCCAAATTCTTCCTTGCGATGTTCATTGTCAGTCCTGACTTTTTATTTGGTCGCAATGAAAATTTTGCGACAAAGCCTTACTTCTTGGCATGTCTAAAAACCTGTAGTTTGGCCGTCGGATAACCGTCAAGGATTAACAGAGGTAGCGACTTAGGAGCAAACTCAATAGTTGAGAACTGTTTGCTCTTTGGCAGTACTAAATTTCACATTTGTGCCGAGATTAATGCATACAAATTGCTCGTTTTGTGGCAAAGTATGAAAGAACCTTCATTGTCTTTGGAGGTGAAATACCTCAATGGCTCAAAAACACAATCAGGCTAAGAAAGTCAGCCGAAAACAGGGAAAGCCGAAAACCGAAACAGAAATGACATCACCAAGCAAAAAACTTATCGTTGTTGAATCACCAGCGAAAGCAAGAACTATCCGCCAAATAGTTAGCGATGATTTTTTGGTTGAAAGCACTATGGGTCACATCATGGACTTGCCCGAACGAAAGTTCGGTGTTGACTTGGAGAACGGATTTACGCCCGAGTATGTCATCCGACCGAAGCGAAAAGAGGTCATAAAGAGACTGAGGGAATTGGCAAAACAAGCAA
>JANXCD010000047.1 GCA_025060305.1 Armatimonadota bacterium
CAACACAAACTACGATAGCACTGTAACTTTGTTTGAGAAAATCGCTAACAATTTGCTTGGAAGGTTTACCCCAAAGCGGGAAAAGGGCAGATATGCCGACTTTTGAGAGCCGAGATTCACGATAAGCCCTGACATCTTCAAGCCAAAGGTCGCCAAACACTAAACCCTCAACACCTTGAGATTTGAGTTTGAGCATCGCTTCGCCCATCAAGTTGTCATAAACTTCGTTGCTGGGATTAGGTGGCAGCCAAACGATGTGAAGGGGCAAGCCTATTTTTTCTGCTTGTTTTTGAACCAAACTTCTTCTGACACCATGCATAGTCACTCGGTCGTAGGGTAGACTTACAGTCGTTAACAACCCGACAACTTCAATTTCGTCACTTTCAAGGGCTTTCGCCAAGGCCAAGGCGCTATCTTTTCCCCCACTCCACGCCATTACAACTTTCAAACTCAGACACCTCCAATCAATGGCAATTTTGACACTATTGAATGTGGTTCAAGCGTCAACAAACTTTGCATTAAAGAGCGATTGACTATATGGCAATCAATGTGGACAAGAGGCAAGCGTTGTCTCATCATTTTAACAGCACAGTTTCATAATTTGAGGTGAAATTAGAGTGAGAGCAATTTGGTGTTGGTTTTTGGTTCAAATGCTGACAGGGATAATTTGCGGTCAAGTTGGATTCAGCGCTAAAACGACAATCGGTGGTTGGATTCAAAAGAGCAAATCAAACGAATTGTCGCTCACGCTGGGCGCTGCTGGCAAAAGCCTTTGGCAGCCTTTTGAAGTTGAAAGATGGCTCAAGTGGTTGGAAGAAAGCGATAGTAACCCTGAAGCCCTGTCCTTAACGAGATGGTGGCTTTCTGAAAATTGGTCAGAAGTAAAAACTCTGTCTTTGCCTACCCTTTCACTTTCGCTTCAAGCACGAGAAATGGCTGCACGGCGAATTGGCAACAACACAAGTTGGGAGCGATTGAGTTCAATTTCCTTTTGCTATCACCCATCACAGCGTTGGGGAGTTTTAGTCCATTTCGGGCATAGGGATTTTTTGCCTTTGCTTGATGCCTATTCCAAGCCAACTATTGAAATAGCAACTGTTCGTGGTTTCATTGGCACGACACTTTGGGAATTTGGGCGAAAGTATTACCGATGGGGACCAGGCTTTCTTGGAACTTCCTTAATTTCCGATCACGGTTACCCCCTTGATGGAGTTTCCTTTAGCCTTCAAGCCAAACTCCCAATTTTCGGTCGTTGGCGAATTAGGCAATTTATAGGCTACTTGCACGGCGACATGCCAGGTAGGTTTCTCGTTGCTCGCCGTTGGGAACGAAATTTCGGCGATCGTTGGTCTATCGGGGCGACTGAAACTAATTTATCTCGTTCCTTCAATCCTATAGTTTTGTTCCTGCCCATTTACCCTGCTACTCGTTTGGCTGTCCTAAGAGATTGGCGAGGTGAAAACAGCGACCAAGTGATTTTCAACTTTGATTTTCTCTATCGCATCAGTGGGCTTGACTTTTACGGCATCTGGGTTGCTGACGATTTGAAATTGCGATGGTGGCGAAGAGAAGAAAGAATTCAACGGAAACTTGGCTGGATTTTTGGTGTTCAAAGGGAGACGAAAGAATGGGCATTAGGGGCAGAATATGCATCCTTTGACCAAAGGACCTACACCCATAAAGTTCAACCTGCACACATCTATCATGGTGTCGGCTTGGGTTACCCTACTGGTGCTGATTCAAAAGTCATTGCCCTTTGGGGGCGATGGCAGTTCATGCCGAAATTGCAAATCAGTGGTGTGTTGACAAGGAGTTGGCTTGACAGAAAGACTCAAAACAAAGATTTTGAACGATATTGGGCTTTGAGTTTTCATTGGTTGGCTTCTCCTGAAACTTTGGTCGCACTCCATTGGACGCAAGGTTATCCTCCAAAGTGGGGAGTTGGTGGTGGTTGGTCTGAAAACCAAGAGCGAGAAAGGTTCGTGATTTTGGAAGGTCGCTTCTTTGGTCTGTGGTTACCAAAAGAGCAAAAGAGAGAGAAGAAAGAAATCGCTCAAAGAGAAATTGCCAATCAGGAAGGTCAACCCGAAATTTCTCTTGAAGGCGAATTTGCCCTTCTGACATCCTTGAGCGGTAAAAAGGGCACAATTTCCGCAGGAAGCCTAAAGGGTGTCAAAGTGGGAATGAAGTTAACGATTGTTGATTTTGCGACTAACAAGGTTATTGGTAAATTCGTTGTAACCCAAGTCAAACAAAATGAAGCAAACGGTCAAGTTGAAAGTTTGCCCAACGAAATCGTCAGAGTTGGCTCAAAGGTCTTTCTAACTGCCAACAATTCAAAGCAAAATTAACTTCAGTCAATTCTTCAAAATAGCCTTGACTTCCTGAATGATTTCTCTCGCTTCGTCGCCCTCGTTGATGTTCTCAAGTTTGCCCTCAATCACATCGCAGACAGAATTTGTGTCGTTGATGACTAAAGCACGGATTTTAGCGACTGGCGGGAGCGCAACTAATTCTTCGCCGACCCTTCTGACGGGATGGATGGCAAATTGAGTTCCTTTTTGCACTCCGTTCAACCTACCGACATTAATGACAATGTAGGTTGCAGTCACACCTTCAACCTTACCCAAAACTTTGCCCTTAATCGGTTCACGCTCTGCCAGTTTGATTTCCAGCAAATTCCTCAAGTAGGTCATTGCTGCTTTAAGAGCGTTCATGTCCCTTTGGCGTTGGTTATCACGACCCATCAAAATTGCGCCGAAAGGTGTGCCAGCAATTGTGAAGGTTTCGTCCTTATCAGTGGCGAAACTGACCAATTGGGCTGTTGTGGTTAAAGTGGCATTATCAACGATTTCCAAAGAAACCAAAGCGCCCGACTCGTGCTTTCTGATGTAGAAACCACCGATGTCAATTCGGCGTCTCCTCAGTTCACCTAACAACATGCCCAGTTGCTTTTCGGATCGAACCAAATGGACTGTCGCTTTCAACTCAACAGTTTCACGCAAAATCATTCCCTTTGGTGGCAAAGAGCCCTTGTGGATTTCTTCAGACTCCCTTTCAAAACGACGCTCTTCTACTTCACGGCGGACTTCCTGAACATTTGCCACGACGGTGAAACCTGCTTCTGTCAGTGCTGCTTTAAGCATAGGCTCAACGAAGGCACGAAGGGAAGGGTCAGGATAACCGTCAACGAAAACCAAAACTTCACGAATTAAAACTCTCGCTCCCTGTGGGATGCCAAGTTTGACAGAAGCGTTGGCTTCAAGAATGGCTTTAGGCAAAGGCAAAGTTTTTGCATTTTGGGCTGATAAGCCACTCAAAAAGGAAAGTAGCAAAAGATAAAGAGCCAAAGTTTGTCGCATTTTTCATCACCAGCAGGCTAAAGGGCTTTTCGCCTGATGCCCACTGCCAATAATTTTGACAAAAGCAGAGGCTATTTGTAATCAGATTTTGGGAACTTCAACAGGCTCGCCTTGCCTTTCAGCCGATTTGAGAGCCGATAAGGTCACTGCAAGGGTTCTGACGGCATCAGCATAATCGCTCCTAACAATCATTTGATTTTTTGTCCTGACGGCTTCAATAAAGACGACACTCTCGTAAAAATGACCATTGCGCCGATGACGAACTTCTTCAATGCGATTGGGTTCAACGAACTTTACACCGCCCCATGTAATTTCAGCGATCAAGTCAGGAGTGATGATATGCAAGCCTGTGTTGTAATCCATTTTCAGCATGCAAGTGTTAGCGATGCAGCCAATTGCACCGTTTTCAAACCAGACATTGACCACACCTACATCAGGAACATTCAGGTCAGGAACATCGTGAAGTGCTCTCAAAGCCGTAGCGGCACTGACACGAACGATTTCTCCAACAGTGTATCTTGCGAGGTCAAAAATGTGAGTTGTTTGCTCAACGATTTGACCACCTGACATTTCAAGCCTTCGCCACCAAAAGGCTCCAGGAAGTCCACCCATCCAATAGCCCATGACCATGCCCACGGTTTTGTCCTTAAGCCTTTCTTTCACCAAGTCAGTGCCATCGTAATATCGGAAATGGTAACCGACGGAGTTAATAACTCCTGACTTGCGAATAACTTCAAGGACTTCAAGAGCCTTGTCAAGGGTAACGGTCACTGGCTTTTCAACAAATAGGGCAATGCCAGACTGAGCGGCAAGAATTTCTTGGTCAGAGTGAGCATTAGGTGGGAGGGCGATGTAAAGAGCATCAAGTTGTTCCCTCTCAAGCATTTTCCTGTGGTCAGTGTAGAAGTTGCCTTTGAACCGCTCCGCAGCATTCTTTGCTCTACCTTCATCAACATCGCAAAAAGCGACTAACTCAACATTTTCAATTTGGCTCAAGTTGTTCATGTGCAAGTTAGCAATTCCGCCACAGCCGATAAAACCTACACGAACGGAACTCACCTCAAAACACCTCCGTTGAGCGAGTGTTGTGCAACTTCAATTTTTGAGCCGCATAATTTTTACACAGCGGCAGAAAATTGCTATTGGAGGTGATCCCTTATGGCTCGCCGACCAAAACCTGAAGCCGAAGAAATTGAAGTGGTGGAAGAAGAAGTCAGAGAAGAACCGAAAAAGAAAAAGGCTAAATCGTTCAAAAGATTGGTGACTGAACTCTTTGTGAAAACCATCGGGCGAGACGCAACGCAACACCTTATCAACGCCGAAATTGAAGTTTTCAAAGCCTTTAGGGCTATTATTGACTACCGAATTAGGTCTGCGGAAAGGGCAATTGAAAAGTTACAAGAAATTGAAATTCAGTAGCCGATGAACATTGTGCGCTTTCGGAGCGTCAAAGTCTTCGGGAACTTGAAATTTAATGACCTTAAACTTTCAATGTTGTGAAAAATGGCGGAGGACAAAGAGATGAAAAAGTATTTCGTGACAACTTTGATGTTAGCCTTGTCAGTTGCAACGATTGTGGCTCAAAATCCACTACCGCAAGAAGCGACTGAGCAAGAAAAAAGGCTCGGTGAAGAAGCAGTCAAAGAATTTGAAAGTAAAGTTAAGGTTGTCAACGACCATCCCCTTTTGCCTCAACTGAAGCAAATCTTGGCGAGAATTGCAACAGTTACAGAGCGCCCCAAAATGAACTACACTATCAAAGTCATTGAAAACAATGAGCCTAACGCCTTCACTTTCCCTGGCGGTTACATGTATGTCACAACAGGGTTGCTAAAGTTGGCGGAAAGCGAACACGAGTTGGCTGCCGTTATAGCCCACGAAATTGCCCACAACACTAAAATGCACGCTATCCAGATGATTCGCAAAGAAAAAAATTTGAGCATACCTGTTTTGCTGTCTATGTTGGCTGCGATTTTCGCTCGTAGTGAAACAGCAATTCAAGCAGCACAAATTGTTTCAAGAGTTGTAGAAGTTTTGATCTTGGGCTATTCCCGTGATATGGAAAGGGAGGCAGATGAAGCCGCTTTCACTTACCTTTTGAGGTCTGGATATAACCCAATCGGCTTGCTAACTTTCTTTGAAAAATTGGCTCGCTTGGAAAAGCAATCAACACCACCTCAAGTTTTGCCCGGTTATTGGACAACTCACCCTGCAATTGATGAAAGAATTAATCTTGTCAAGCAATGGTTGGCATCTTCGGGTTTACCAGTTAATCGCCGTCCAGTAACAAAAGCCCTTCAGGTTGATGTCAAGGAAGTTGACTTTAATGGAACGAAGGTTGCAGTTTTGCTTCTTGGAAGTGAGGAGTTATGCAAGTTTTCAAATCTTGAAAAGCAAAGCGCAGTTGAAAGGGCGAAGGAAGCGGCGAAACGCCTTGATGAAGTCTTAGAGATAGGCGCTCAAGTCTTTGATTTTAGAACAAAAGTTACTCCAGAGGGCATTGAAGTTTTCGCCGCTTTACAACCTTTGTGGACATTAACTAACGCTGACATCGCAATCAACCAATCTTCTGCCGAACAGTTGGCTCTGAAAATTCGCCAAAACATCAACAAGGCTTTTCTAAAGGAACGGCTCAAAGGAAGGCTCTAAAGGCATAAAGAGGTCATCCTAATCAAAAGTTTGCCAATGTAAGGGTCAAGCGAAAACTACCTAATTTTTCATAGCAAATGTTTTATCAAGCCGTGTAGATGATTCGCTTGACAACATCAATTACAGCGCCCTGGTCACCACTTAGTCGTGCTTTTTCAAGTTCGTCCTTCTGAGCGTAGATGAGAAGAGCCTTTTTCATAGCATTCCCGAAAAATTCTTTGCTCAATCTCATCGCTTTGACTTGTTCCATTCGGTAAGTGAACTGGTCTTCTCCAAACCAGCCATCATAGCCTGTGTCAATAGCAGCATAGCAAAAATCAACGAGTTTCCAAATATCGCCAGTTCCTGTCACTCTGTCTTCATCATTGCTGTGATACTTTGCGGTGTTGATGTGGAAGTTGGTGATAGGGACGCCAAAGCGTTTGAGCATATAAAGTTGAACTGCTGGCTCATCTCCATACATTTGCTCGTGTCCGTAGTCAATAGCGACGCCCATGTTACTACCTCCGCAGATGGTGTTAACTTCTTTAGCCACCAAGGCTGCCTTTGCAGTTGTAGCGATGACCATGTTGCCCTCTCTTGGTTCTTTCAGTTTTGCTTCTGTCCCAAACTTTAAGCCTTTAGCCATCGCCTTCTTGTTGATTTCCACACACCCTTCAATGAACCAATCCAGTTGGACGCCGTAATTAACTTCAAAGTTGTAGTCCCATCCGTCAGAACCTGGCCACAAGGCTACACTTTCGCAACCGACCCTTTTGGCAATTTCAACAGCCTGCAAGCATTGTTCCAGTGCCATCTTGCGAATGGCTGGATCGGGATTAGTGATGCCTCCCATTCGGTAAATTGAGTTTGTCCAGACATTGATGTTCATGTTGGTTGGCTTGACATTGTGATGGGAGAGGGCATCTTTGACTTCGGCAATTTTTGAATCGTCAATTTGACCTTTAGCATCTAAAAAGAGGACATCGTGAAACTCAATGCCTTCAATACCTGCTTGTGAAACTCGTGCGATTTGGTCAATCACTGTGTCTTTGAAGTCGGGGCGATGGCGGTTGTAACCGAAGGGGTTAAAGCGATCGGCAAACTCACCAGCAGCCCAATGACCTGCAGCGAACTTAATTCCGAACTCTCTGAAGAACTCATCCAATTTGTCGCCTTCCATGTAACCAAGATACTCCTTATTCAACTTTGCCAGTTTCTCTGCCGTCACTTGCATTGTTTACCACCTCCGATTTTTTTCTTCAAAGCACTTCCATGATAGCGATTAAGTTAAGGATTGTCAACATAACCGAAAAATCAGAACTTGGGTTAGAGCCTGTCGCTTCCAATCGCAGGAAACGCTTGGGAAAAATGACCGCATTACAGGAAGATGATGAAAATTTGCCTTAGAATTTCTTTGGGAAGCAAAAATACGCAAGGAGGGATTGTAAGATGAGGCGACGGGAAGTTTTGTCAGTTTTGGGAGCCGTTGGATTGTCAAATACCCTTGCTTTTGCCTTTTACCAAGAGAAAAAAGTTGAGGAAGGGTTTGTGCCTATCTTCAACGGTAAAGACTTAACAGGTTTCGTGCCCTTTTTACCTGATGGTGACCCAGCGAAAACTTGGCAAGTTCGTGACGGGATGATTGTCTGCACAGGGCGACCGATAGGTTACCTTCGCACTGAGAAGGAATTTAGCAACTTCATCTTAAGGTTTGAGTATCGGATGATGGAGCCTGGAAACAGCGGAGTGTTTTTGATGGTCTTGCCTGACCGAATTTGGCCTCAAGGTATTGAGTTCCAATTGCTTTACACTGAAGTGGGTAGAATTTTCGGAGTGGCTGGCGGAAAAGTTGACGCAACACCTGTGCTTCAAAAACCGACTTTGCTCAAAGAATGGAACACCTACGAAATTCTTCATTACAACGGTTTTGTGGCTACATGCCTCAACGGCAAAATTGTGGCTATCGGAGCAAACGCAGAGCCGAGGAAGGGCTACATCATTTTCCAATCTGAAGGTGCAGAAATCCATTTTCGTAACATCAAGATACGGGAACTTTGAAGTCAAAAACTTTTTGACGGCTTTCTCGTTTACTGCTATCTATCAAATTGTTTGAACTTTGCGAAGGGTCTCTTTGACTTCTTCCCAATGTTCTGGTTCAGGGATTCCGAACATTCGCCTTTTCGTCTCAAGGTAGAAAATGTAGTTTTCATAAGTCACATCAGGAGGACAGCGATGGTCAACATGGGGTATGTATCCGCCTTCTTCAACCAATGGAGCAATTCGTTTCAGTTCTTCAACTATGGCTTCTTTGCCTGCAATCAACTTCATTTTGTCAACACCGCCCATCAACAAGACATCTTTGCCAAATTTTTTGCGAACTAAAACTGGGTCAGTGCCAGCACGAACCTCCAATGGAAACATAACATTGACGCCACCTTCAAGCCAATGTTGAATGATATCAAGGATATTGCCGTCACTATCAACAATAACGATGTCAACACCATGCTTTCGCAAAAAGTCGGTGATGCGTTTGTAGCGTGGTGTCATCCATTGCTTGAAAAGTTTAGGGGAAATCATAGGTCCGTTGTTGAAAGCCATGTCTTCCCAAAAGTGAGCGAAATCAAACTGAACTTCTTCAACGGCTCTCTTTATGACAGCAAGGAAAAACTCGGTCAAATACTCCATCATTTCTTCAACCCAATCAGGTTCTTCAATGCAAGCGATCGCTATTTCTTCAAAGCCCATCCAGTCTCTTAGCCAACCGAACAAACTGCCACAAAAAATCCCCAAAGGGTAATCTCTGTTTGCGACTTTTTGTTTCCATTCTTCCCAATCAGGCGGATAGCGAACAGGGTCAGTTGGGTCAAGGCGTTTCTTGAAGTTTTCCCAATCGGCTCTTGTCTTGATAGGAAACTCAAGGTAGCGAGGGATAGTGCTTGTGCCGTCCTTGTAAACTATGCACTTGACGCCTCTACTGTCAACGATAATTCGGTATCGGTCAGTCTCTTCAAGCACTTTGGGCTCAAACCAAGGGTGAATGTCAAGGTGGATAGGCGCCATCGCTCTTGGAGCAAAGCCAAAGAACTTGTTGGCATCCGCTTCCGTTTTAACCCATTCAGGCAAACCTTGTTTGTGCCAAACAGAATAAGTTTCGTTCCAGTAGCCAAACTCTTCGTCAGGAACATGGTCAACAGACTGATAATGAAAAACCCTAAGCCATCTTTCTCGGTGCGTCAAAGTTGCGCTCATCCTTTTCTCACCCCTTCGTTGACTCAAAGTCCAAAAAGGTGTCAGAGGCAAATCAACTTCACTCAAACAAAAATCAATTTGAAGAATGACGCAAATGCTTTTGCTCTTCTCTCAATTGCTCCAACCTTCGCTCAATGGCTTCCCTGATGGTCTTATCTTCTGTCTCTCCAAGTAACTGCTCAAGGGTCGCAATTGCGATGTCAACTCTTTGAGGTTTTGGGATAGTGAAGGGATCGGTTGTTTGTTTGCGCGAAATTGCTTTGACTTCTGTTGAAGTCAAATTTTGAATTTCCTCCCAGATAGCCTTATCTGCCCAAAGTAGGTAAACCAAACCACCAGGCAACGAAACAAGCCAAGTCATGACCCTCCAAAGCAAAGCCCACATCATCGCTTGTTCGGCAGGAATGTTCAGCAGTGTCCATAATTTAACGCTCGCTAATTCCCTAACACCCAAACCATGTAAGGTTATTGGCAGCGAACCGATGACAGTGGCAATGGCGACAACCATAGCGTAAGCGTTGAAAGGCTTATTGGTAATACCAGCAGACCATCCTAAAAGCATCAATGTCGCTGTCAGGGAAAGGTGATAAGTAAGAGCGATGGCGAAAACGGCAATGCTTGTTTTGGGATTTTGCAAGAAAGCAACGACACCATTGGCAAACTTCCCAATTCGCTCTCCCCAACGGTTTCGCCACTTTCGGCTAATGATTAAGGCTATTGCGACTATAAAGGCAGTAACGCCAAAAGCGAATACTGCTCCCCAAATAAGTGGCTGCCAGATAAGTTTGCTATCAGTCAAGTGCAAAGAAACAGCACCCCAAGTTCCAACCAAAAGCATTGCAACAAAACCGATTGTCCTGTCAGCGTAAACGATGCCGAAAGAACTGGCGAGAGAGTGTTCGGTTTTTCTTGATGCTAAAATTGCCCTGACAGCATCGCCACCAACCAAACCTGGTAAAAACAAATTGAAAAACATGCCAGTGTAAAAGGCAGCAATTGCATCTTTCCAAAGAATGGACATGCCTGACGCTTTTGCTATGCTCCACCAACGAGTAGCCGACAAACATTGCAGACAAGCATAAATGAGTGCAGTGCCGAAGGCAGCGATAAAGGAAGTGCGTTGGAACGCTTCTAACATTTGCTCCCACCGCACCGCTTTGATAGCCAAAGAGATAAAAATTGCTGTCAAGAGCAAACGAAACCCATTGAGCCAAAGTTTCAGTTTCTTTCTTTTCGTCCCATCGTCCATCGTTCCATCACCTTATCGCATGCTTTCAATCAAGCAAAATTTCAATGTCAAATGCATTTTCGCTCTTTACTTCAAATGCTATTGGTAAATGCTTTTTCATCACTACTCTGTGGGCTTTAGCCCATATTGGCTGACGAAGAGTAGGGGCAGGTGAAACCTGCCCGAAATTTGCGGGCGGATTTCATCCGACCCTACAATACAAACTTTCACCGAATAAATTCAGCGCTCTGTTTGTTAGTCATCAACCATCGGCTAAGACCATTGGCATGTGTAACCGAGCACCAATGAACTTTGTAGTAAAAAGCGTGCATTTTTGGATGCCCAAAATTTTTGACTTTTTAAGTCGTCAGTGGTAACGGTGATCTGGACTGGATAAATCTAAAATGCTGAGAGAAATCGTTTTGATGGTTTGTCCGATGCTGAGCCAAATTAAGTGTGAGGTGCGATAAAAATAGCAAGAGACAAAACAACTATAGGGGATAAGCCCAAATGCTGGCATAGTTTTTCAAAGCAGAAACTTTGTCTCACAAGCAAGCAAAAATTTTAAGTAAAGAGCAAAAATCTCAATTGGCTCACCTTTCTGCTCCGCCGTGTTGGCTCTTTCTTGGACGGACTTGGACGATTGTGACTGTCTCTCGGAAATCGTCTACCATTACCGCTTCACCTGTGCGGTTGAGTTGCCGAAGGTAATGCTTAAGTTCGTGTGCCATGTAGTCGTGACTGAGTTTATTGATGGCGTCTACATCTTCGGCAGCCGTTACTTTGTGGCACAAGATTAGGTCGCATTGACTTAAGACTTCTCGGTCAATGGCTCCAGGTTGTTGTGAAGCGATAATGAGCGACAAGCCAGGTTGCCTGCCTTCTTTGACCCATTGAATGAGAGGCTCCTTTGCCAAAGCGCTTTTCCCCGATGGCACAAATTCCTGCCCTTCGTCAATAGCCAACCAAACTTTCGGCATTTCTGCTGGCAGACCCAATTCTTCACGAAGCCTTGCATCTCTCCGCTTGCGGAACAAATCCCGCACTATCACTGCCAGCACCAAATTGCGAAGACCGAAGCGACTAATTTCAAGCACGCCCAAATCAATCACATTCACTGTCTTTGGAGCAAAAACTTCGCTCAGTTCAAGGTAGCGGCTGGAGAAAATATCCCATTCGTTCGCTGCCGTCTCTAAGCGCAAAATGAGCGCTTGCACGCTGGTTTCTTTCACTTGTGGGTCTTTTTGCAACCGCTCAATGATTTCGGGAACGAAGAAGTGAACGCCATTCTGTTGATGGCAACGCTGAACTGCTCGGTAAAGGGCAATGCCCATCGGCTGAGTGATTTCCAGTCCAAAAAGTTCCAGCCAGCCATCAGGCACAATATCGCCGGGGTTGATGCGAAGTGGTTCAACTTGCACTCCTCGCTTCTCAAAGGCCTTGATGACTTCTCTTCCGTAACGGTTCACAGGGTCGCCAGGAACAAGCAATCGCACAGGCACTCCTTTTGCTGCCAATCCCCACTTCCACAACATGCTCTCCTGTTCACGATTAGGAAGGCTCATCGTGTGGAAGTTACGCATAGGGTCAGCAACAATGACTAACACATCATCCCTTTGCACTAACTCTTCCAAAAGTACACCCATCGTGTATGACTTACCGCTTCCCCTCTTTCCGCAGATTAGCACGGCACGGGAGCGAGAATCATCCAAGTAAACCTGCTCTCCTTCGCTATCTTGTCCGAGAAAAATCATGGCTCGCCACCCTCTTCAATTTCCATCAGTTTGTCCCAATCTTGTTGATTTTCGCTTTTTCGCCGCACTTGCTCTAAATACTCTCTTCCTTTCTCAGTTATCTCCCATATGCCTATTGGCGAGTCATCACGAAGCAATCCTTCTCGCACCATTTCCCATCGCTCCCATCTTGCTGTGTTAGACCATCTCGTTTCATTACCTAAAGGCAAAGGTTTCAAGTCGTCTTCTGTGAAGCGCTCCTTCATTTTATCGTAGACGATTTTCAAAACTTCCTGCACAGACCCACGACCACCTAACTGCTCTAATGCTTCCAGAATTGACACACGATAAGCACGC
>JANXCD010000048.1 GCA_025060305.1 Armatimonadota bacterium
AATCCGCTTTCAAGCCAAATTTGGGTTGAGCGACGCAAAAGAACTTCATCAACCTCGTCAACTTTATCAGGCGACACTCGCACCTCAATCACGGCATCTTCGTCTTCGTAAGGTTCTAAAACGGAAATTTCAGCATCTGGTGCGATTGTTTTTGCCAACTCCACCAATTCGTCAATGTGCTTTTGTAACATCTTGCGCATCAGGCGAAGACCTTTCTGGCTCACTTTCATTTTCGTGTCACCTCTTTTGCTTTCTGAACAAATTCTTTCGTGTGTCGCAACAAGCGTTCAATTTGTTTTGCAGACAATTCATCGGTTCGGTAATGGGCGATTGTGTGAAACCTGTAAGCATTCCTAATCACATCAGCATCATGGGTGTCAAAGATTCGTCGCTTTTTAATTGCATCCAATCCGAACCGTGACCACAAATCGCCATGCTTCCATTCCCTCTGCCTAATTCCTAACTTTTCCAACACAGCGATTTGCGCCCAAAAGACGGCAGCGTAGCAGCAAAGGGCACACGACGCTAACGCTCCCGCATTGAAACTCACTTCAGAACCTGAAACGAAATCCTTCGCCCTCATCATTGCTGTCATCGTTACCACACTAAACTTTGACAGGCTTTTTCTCGTGGCTAACAATCCTATTTCCTGACTATCAGTTCACGAAAATGCTTTTACAGCATTTTGAGCATCAAGCAAAAACTTTCCAATACATTTTTACTTTCCTTTCAGCCTTTCACAAATTCTTCAACAACAAACATTCACTCCTTTCAAACGATAATTGCTCTCAAAAACAATTGATGGCATCGCATAGAAGTCTTCTCTTCAAAGAGGCGAATTCAATTCGTGACAACTTTGTTGAAAATCTTAGCCTCAAGAGGAACTTGCGTCAATATTTTGACAGATTTTGCGGATCGTAGGGATCAGATGTGTTATTTTTCAGGCGTATTTTAGACATAGTCCACATGCTCTTTCTGAAATTTTTGTGCAGTATACTATATGGGCTAAAAACTTGAAAAGCCTGAGACAGGAGGTCATAAACTCTGCCAAGATCATCGAATTGTGCGAGGTGAAGGAAGTGTCGGAATTTTGGGCAGACATTGGATGCGAAATACATGCTGAATTATCAAGCCTAAACTCAAAATTGTTTTGTTGTTGCCCCATTACTTACGGTGCACCGCCAAACACGGCAACATGTCCTGTTTGTTTAGGCTTTCCCGGTGTTTTGCCTGTAGTGAATGAGAAGGCAGTTGAAGCCGTTTTGAAAGTTGCTCTGGCTCTCAATTGCAAAATCAATCCCGTGACAAAATTTGACCGCAAAAATTACTACTATCCTGACCTGCCCAAGGGATACCAAATCAGTCAAAAATATTTGCCCATTGGCTACGATGGTTGGCTTGAGATTTATGTCAATGGTAAAGCGAAACGGATTCGCATTGCCGATGTTCACCTTGAAGAGGACACGGCTAAGTCAATTCACGGTGAAGAGGCTGGTGATCCAACTGCTACATTGATTGATTTCAACAGAAGTGGAGTGCCACTTTGCGAAATTGTGACCTACCCTGATATGAATTCCCTTGAGGAACTTGAAGCCTTCATGGTTTCATTGCGCCAATTGCTACTTTACTTAGGTGTGTCTGAATGCAGAATGGAAAGAGGTCAACTAAGGTTTGAGGCTTCAGTTTCTTTGCGACCCAAAGGAAGTGAAAAATTGGGCACAAGGGTTGAAATCAAGAATTTGAACAGTTTCCGAGCAGTGCTTGGCGCAGTTGAAGCGGAAATCAAAAGGCAAAAAGAAATTCTGATTAGCGGTGGCGAAATAGTTCAACAAACGATGCTTTGGAACGAAGCATTGAAAATCACTGAGCCGATGCGAACTAAGGAAACTGCTCACGACTATCGCTATTTCCCCGAACCTGACCTTGTCCCAATAGTTTTTAGCGAGTTTTGGCTTAACAGTCTAAAGGCTGAAATGCCAGAACTGCCGAGGCAAAAATTTGAAAGGTTCATGAGAGAATATGGTTTGAGCGATTACGAAGCGGGATTTCTGGTAGCGATACCTGTGACTGCCGATTATTTTGAAAGGGCGACAAAAGTTTGCAAAGACCCTAAAGCCGTCGCCAATTGGATGTTAAGCGATTTGCAAGGGTTGCTCAAGGAGGCAGGCAAAAGTTGGGAAGAGTGTCCTATATTGCCACAAAATTTGGGTGAGATGGTGAAATTGATGCAAGATGAGATAATTAGTGTCCGTATCGCAAAGGAAATTCTCAAAGAAATGTTCGTGAGTGGAAAATCGCCAAAGCAAATTGTAGAAGAGCGAGGATTAGTTCAAATCACTGATGAAAACGAGTTGAAGCAAATCATTGAAGAGATTGTGGCAGCAAACCCTAAGGCGGTCAGAGAATTCCTATCAGGCAACGAAAAGGTTTTGGGTTTCTTTGTAGGGCAAGTAATGAAAGCCACAAAAGGCAAAGCAAATCCACAATTGGCTAACAAGTTAGTGAAGGAAATGCTTGAACAAGCGAAAGTGAAGGCTTCTTGAAAGGAGGGATAGTTTCATGACTTGGCTTGATGTGATTTGCATCTTGCTCATTATACTGGTCGCCTCAGTTGCCAGTTGGCAAGGGACAGTGCGATCGGCTGTAGCCCTTGTCGGTTTCTACATAGGCGGGAAATTGAGCCACTTTCTCGCTGAAAGGTTAGCACTCTCTGTTCAATGGTTCCCAACGATTGACGCCAATAAAGCCACTTTGTTTATATTAGCCTTTGTCATTTTAAGCGTGGTCACCTTTGTTGCAGCATACTTCGTTGATCAAGCCCTTCAACTTTCTTTGGAGGAGGTTGACCACTTGATTGCCTTCCCTATTGGACTTTTCGTTGGCATCATTTTAACTCATTGGTTTGTTCAGATGCTTGTTTGGATTTATGGGGTTCAACCCAACTTTGCTGACTTGCTTGAAGGTTCTCCTGTTGCAAAAGAGATGCTGACCTTCAAAGGTGTCAAGAAGGTAATTGCTATAATTTTCCAATGGAAGGAAAGCCCTTAGGCTCCCCTCAATTTTCTTTCTTTCGCCTCTTTTTCCTTTGCTGAGTCTGGGCAGTTGATATTCCAAAGAAGTTTCTCAACTTGGTGATGGCTTGATGATACAAGTAACTGACATAGGTTACTGAAACTCCCAAAATGCGGGCAATCTCAGTCATTGTTAGTTCTTCCCAAAACAGCAACTCTATAACTTTGCGTTGGAGTTCTGGCAACTTTTTAATAGCTCTTCGGACAAGGTAGATTCGCTCTATATCAACTTGATCCCTTTCAACAAGAAGCCGATCCAAATCGGCAAGAGATTCACTTTCTTCTTCCGAAGAGATTTCATCAAGGGTTGCAATGTGAAAGATTTGTTCAGTCTCAAGGACTCTTCGGACGACATCTTGCTTCAATTTTGCTTCTTGTGCAATTTCTTCAATTGTTGGTTCTCGTTTGAGTTTCTGCCTCAAGAGATTTATTGACCTCTCAACTTTTATTCTCGCTTCCTGAAGCCAAGCTGGTTCGGAAATGAGTTTCCCTTGGTCGCGAAGGTAATGGCTTATTTCACCACGAATTTGATACCAAGCGTAGGTTGTGAATTCTGTTCCTCTTTCAGGGTTATAGCCTTCAATTGCTTTGATCAAGCCGATTAAGGCATATTGAACTAAATCCTCAAGAGGTTCACCAGAATCAATGAACATTCGGGCTACATGCTCTGCTAAGGGGCGATAATCTTTAATGATTTCCTCACGCAACCTTTCATTTCTTGTCTTTCGGTAGAGGCGGAACTTTTCTTTCTCCCTTTCACGGTCTTTGTCCTGAGCAGTCAAATCAAACGCCTCCTCATCATCTGATGCCTTCAATGTCAATTTGCCACTTTCCTTCGCCAAATTCAACATCCAAGCAAAGGTTGCATTTGTTGGTGCTTTGTACCCATGCCATTAGCTTTAGCCAATGGTTGATGACAAATCAATGAGCGCCTAATTTATTCGGCGAAAATTTTCTTGGCAAAAAATTGTAAGGAGCAGGCAAAGCCTACCCGAAAAAAGAAAATCGGGCGGGTTTTACCCCCCACTCCTGACCAACAACCTTTTGATCATAGAGCATTTGGTGAATATTTTTCGGTCAGACTGTCGTATGCCAGTGCGAATTAATGCCAACTGCACAAGTCCTATTTTCCTTTGGGGTGAGTCATGAAGCGGTAACGAAATAGCGTTTTTAGCGGCACTTTACTTCGTTCATGGCTTCAAAGGCTTGGTTATGAGCATCAAAAAGCACTCGCCTTTTACTCAGAGAGTTTTGTAAAGCCAACATCTCAGTTGGGAATTAATCTGAGCATATGAGTTGTTTCACTTTTCACTCTGCATGTCCAACTTTAGCCAAAACTATTGCGCCGACGACACCTGCTTTGTCACCCAACTTTGCTGGCAAAACGGGCGGTCGGAATTTTTCAGGGTAGATTTTGAGCATATCACTATAAAATCTTCTCAGTGGTCCAAAGAGCATTTCGCCACGAGCGATCATGCCACCTGTCAAGATGATTGCGTCAGGGCAAACGAAAACTGCAGCATTGACTAAACCTTGTGCCAACCTGTAAGCAATTTCTTCCCATGCTTTCTGGTCATTCAGTTCATGGGGTGGGACACCGTAGCGTTTTTGAATGGCTGTTGCCGAAACGAAGGCTTCAAGGCAACCTTTCTGCCCGCAACCGCATTCTGGACCGTTTGGGTCAAGGATTTGATGTCCAGCCTCAACATCCAACCGACCGTGATAAATGCGACCATCTTTGACTTGGAAGTGACCAATTCCTGTCCCTAAAGTGAAGCCAGTGATGAACCTTTTGCCTCTGCCTGCCCCTAAAGTCGCTTCACCCAAGCCAGCAACATTAGCATCGTTGTCAAGCAAAACTTCACAGCCGACAAGTTTTTCTAATGGTGCGAAATTGACATTTTGCCAAGGCAAGTTGGGAGTGTCGTAAAGGTAGCGCTTGCGCCAGTCAAGAGGACCAGGTGAACCGACAGCCAACCTTTTAATGCCTTTCGGAAGGAGTTGCCTCGCCGCTTCGGCCATTCGTTCGCACTCAGCCTTGAAATCAGGCTCTGTCGGAAAACTGACGACCTTCAACTGACCACGCTCGTCAAAAGTTCCAACCCTCGTTGACTGACCACCGATATCTACTCCAATGTAACCCACGAACTCTTGCCTTCGCATCTCCTTTTCTCCTGCCTCCAAACAGAGTTTTTAGCACTTAGAAATTATGCGATGAAAGTCAACCCCAATTGCCAATTTGAATAAACTTGGGCGCTCTCTACTGCAAAATTCGTCAATGCTTTATTATCCAAGCCACTAATTTTAGCCAGTGGTTGATGACAAAGCGATGAGCGCCAAATTCATTTGGTGTGAATTTTCTAACGCCTCCTGCCCTCACTGCAAACCTTTATTGCAACTCCAGCACAAGACTTTTCATCGTTGGCTCACTTTCGCAATTAATGGTGAAAGTTTGTGGCGGTTTAGTGACGAGCAAACTTTGTCGCTTCTCTAAGCCTCCTTCTTCCCAAATGTAAGTTACCTTGACAGGTCTGAATCCGCCAAATGGCTCACGATAATCGGCGTCAATTCGCAAACTGAACAGACAAGTCGTGTTTCGTTGCTGACCGACGAAACGAACCAAAGCCTTGCGAATGCCTGATGGAATTTTGTCCACGACAATGTAATCGCACATTCCCGGAGTCGGTCCAGCAAGGCGGTGAACCGTTTGAAAAGTCTCACCATCATCAAACGAAACTTGAACATCCCAACCGTCTCTTTGGTCGCGAGCACGATAGTGGAGACCTATTCGCAACCGAACCATATCGCCTGGCGTTGTGATTGTAAAAGTCGCTTTCCCTTCACTACCTTCAACACGCATCAAGTTCGGCTCAATGCCTTCAAGTTCGGGATGAAAGTCGGTGTAAACCAAGTTTTTGCCACGCCAATCAATTTTTGTTGACGCTTGCAAAGTCACAGTGCCCTCCGGCGCACCGACTGTCACCGTCACGATGTTTTTGCCTTGCCCAAGTGCAGGCAACGCACGCTGTGAATGCTGAATGTCGTGGCTGACCTTAAGCCGCTCCAAACCTGTGCCTTTCCCCATCAGAACGAACCTCAATCGGTAATCGTAACGGCGCAACACAAGCAGCGACAAATCAACTCTTCGTTCACCAGTTTCGGTGACGGTCACAACTTCTTTCCAGTCAAGTCCATTGTTGTCGGAGAAGAAGACTCGGATTTGCCCTCCTTTGCCGACAATCGGGTGAAACTCCAGAGTTCCTGTCAAGTAGACATAACTGCTTGGCATCCGTAACTCCAAAATTGCTGGCTTAGTCGGGTCTTTGACTTGCACTGCAGGAGAACTTTTCGCTTTCGTTTCTGACTTGCAAATCAAGTTCTCAGCGACCAACATTCCTGCCCGAAAAGTTCCGTCAGCAAGCGGGACATTGTATTCGCGAACTCCGTTGCCAATTCGCCCTGGTGCGACGTCGCCGTAATCACGAGCGTAGGCAAGGTCACCTTCGCCGACCTGCTTGTTCAAACAGCCGGGAGCGTTTCCATCCCTCATGTTCACATGCAAACCTTTGTTGAACCAGTTGAGCACCAACCTTTCACCGGGACGAAGTTGGTTGTTCACTCGGTAGCCCAAACTGTAGCCGGGTTCATAAAGGAACTTGACGGAACCGTCGTATTCAAGCATCGTGCTATACCAACCATGGGTTTTCGCTGGAAGCCAACCATATTGGTCGTAGAACGGGCAATTTGCAAGCAATTTAGGACCTCGCTTCCAACCAGTCCACCCATCTTGTCGTTGCAGTTCCCGCAACTTCGCTTCGTTGTCCCGATACTCAGGATGGGCATCATACCAAGCCTTGACTTCTGTAATGATTTCTTCAACGCTTGCGATTTTGCCATCGGGTTTGCGGAAATAGTTGATGAGGGAAGCGTCAAGCATGTGCCACTCGCCATCCCATTGAACTTCAGGGACGACATGGGCGCGAATTGTCCAGATTCTTGCTGGCAAACCGATAAAGCGAGCGAGCGCGGCTATGTTTGATGAAGCGCAACAGCACATGTTGTAGCCGTAGACATTGAACACCTTGATAGGGTCATGAACGCAACCATCACCTTCAATGAATTCTGTTGGTGGCGAATCTTGGTGACGGAGCATGACGACAGAACGCCAAACTGTTAACGCTTTCTCTTCGTCGCTCATATCAGATTTGATGAATGAACTTTGCCAAGCCTCAAGGCTTGAGACATCTGGAACTTTGTCTGAGATGACTTTGATGTTGCAAACGACGCCAACTTTTCGCTGCTCAACTTCAAAAATTTTTGCTACGATTGTGAGCGAGACCGAACAAGAAGCCAAAATCAAAATCAAAACCCTCATCGCTCTCACTTCCCAAGCACTTAACAAAAATGTCCTACTATTGTGCCAAATTCTACTGGGACTTGTTTCATCTGGCATAAGGATTTTAACTGCACCTTTAACACTCAAGCAACAAACAAACTTTATAGCAAAGGGTGAAAAACAGGATCGTTTTTTTGGGGGATTGAAGAGTGCTGTCATAATTATAACGATTGCACTTTTGATTTTTTCAAACAGGACTTACGCAGTTGTCTTTGTTTTGTAGTGGCAGACGATAGTCTGCTCGAAAAAACCATCGCGAAAATTCAACAAATTGGGCGGATTTCATCCGCCTCTACCTTCAACTGCGTAACTACTAACAAAATTTTTGGTTTTCGGTGCAAGTTATAGTTTCTGATTTGTAAAGGCTATGTGAAATTCGTCGGCAATGGAGGTTTGAAAGAAAATGACAAAGCGCAAAAGCAAATTTGTTTGCCAAAACTGTGGCTACGAAAGCGTGCATTGGTTAGGAAGGTGTCCTCAATGTAACGAGTTTAACACCTTAGTTGAAGAACTTGAAGTGATTGAGACTTCCGTAAAGGTGCAAGGGAGAACTGAAACGGCTAAACCGTTACCAGCAAATCAACTTCGTAAAAGAATAATTCATAGGTTCTCAACGGGCTTCAAAGAGTTGGACAGAATTTTAGGGGGCGGAACAGTCCCAGGTAGCGTCGTCATTTTGAGCGGAGAGCCAGGAATTGGAAAGTCAACTTTACTTTTGCAAGTCGCTGGAATTGTCGCAAAGCAAGGTCAAAAAACCCTTTATGTCACTGGCGAAGAATCGTTAGAACAAATAGCCCTAAGGGTTGAAAGGTTGGGATTAGAGGACGAAAATTTACTGGTTTTAGCCGAAACAGAAGTGACTGCCATTGGCTCAGCGATGGAAGAACTGAAACCAAGTTTGACTGTGGTTGATTCAATTCAGGCTGCCTATCATCCCCTTTTGAATTTATCGCCTGGAAGTATTAGCCAAGTTCGTGAGAGCGCTGCATATTTGCTGCGAATTGCCAAAAGGCTTAACATTGCTCTCTTCCTTGTAGGGCATGTAACGAAAGAAGGTTTTCTGGCTGGACCGAAAGTCCTTGAGCACATGGTTGATTCTGTGCTTTATCTTGAAGGCGATGTCAATTACACTTTGAGGTTGGTTAGGGCAACGAAAAATAGGTTCGGTCCAACAGGGGAAATTGGTGTTTTCCGACTGGATGAAAATGGGTTAGTTGAAGTCCCTAATCCATCGGAATGGCTTCTTTCTCAAAGACACGAGCCTTCTGCTGGAACTGTCGTGGCTGTAATCATGGAAGGACATAGACCGCTTCTGGTTGAAGTCCAAGCACTAATTACTGCTAATCCTTTCGGTATTCCAAGAAGAGTCGTAACGGGAGTTGACACAGGCAGAGTTTTGATGCTCTTGGCTATTTTGGAGCGTCATCTTCGCATAAAATTCGGAGACCGTGATGTCTTTGTCAACATTGTCGGTGGATTGAAGGTAACTGAACCTGCAATAGATTTGCCAGTAGCATTAGCAATTCTGTCAAGCAGGTTTGATGTTCCCATCCCGAAGGATATTGCCGCTTTTGGTGAATTGGGATTGACTGGCGAAGTTAGACCTGTCCCACAAAGTGGAGTAAGAGTTAGGGAAGCAAAAAGGTTAGGCTTTTCAAGGTGTATAGGACCGACGGAAGGCAAAGGGCAAAAAGAATGGCTAATTGTCAGGACAATAGCGGAGGCAGGAAAAATCTTGGGCTTACTACCACAACACGAACGCTGATAAAATCTTTCGGTCGTCAAATTCTTATGGAGGTGAAAAATGATGAACAGTTTGCAAAGATGGGGTTACAGGTTTTTCTTAATCATCTTTACCGCTGCCCTCGTTCTTCTGCTCGGATGGGCTGGTTCTACCATTGCCGACCAGTATTCCACTTGGCTTCAAAAATCATATCAAGTTTCCTTGACTGCACACCAACGGTTTCTGGTGGATGTTGGCTTTATAATGATTGGTGTCTTGTTTGCGTTCCTTTTGGGAAGTTGGCTAACTCAAAAACTTTGGACACTTTGGGAAACGATAGAAGATTTGTCTCCTGCTGATAAATTTTCCGTTTTGCTTGGTATTCTTTTGGGTTTGGCTTTGTCGTATATGATTTTGCTGATGCCTTTGATGCTTTTGAGGGGAAGAATTCCTGCAACGCCTATTTTTGCTTTGGCAGTAGTGATAACTTTTATGATCGTTTACTTTTCGGTTCACACCTTGCTAAAGGTTCGGGATGCAATATCCTTTCCCTTTCTTGCCCAACAGTTGGCTCAATTGTTACAGCCAGCAGATAAGGTTGAACCGCAAGGAGTGAAAAGAGGTTACTTCTATGCAAGGGACAAAGTTCTTGACACTAACATTATCATTGATGGAAGGCTCGCTGATATTGTCCGAACAGGTTTCATTGAAGGTCGCCTTCTCATCCCTTCTTTCGTCCTTAGGGAATTGCAGATAATCGCTGATTCTGAAGATGAACTTCGGCGTGCAAGAGGAAGGCGAGGGCTTGTTGTCCTTGAGGCATTGCAAAATTTGCCCAACGCTGTCATTGAAATCGTTGACGAGTTTAGCCCAGATGTGAATTCAACATCAGATACGGACTTGAAACTTATCAGGTTCGCTAAAGAAAGGAGAGCAGCCATCATAACTAACGACAACAATTTGCAAAAGGTTGCCGAATTGCAAGGCGTTCCAGTTTTGAGCGTTAACGAATTAGCAACGGCACTTAAACCTGTAGTTTTGCCTGGTGAAGAGTTAACAGTCGTAATTCAGCGTGCTGGTAAAGAACTAGGGCAAGGTGTAGGCTACTTGGAAGATGGGACTATGGTCGTTGTTGAACATGGTAAAGGTTACATTGGTCATGAAGTCCGCATCAAAGTTACCAGCGTTTTGCAATCAACTGTTGGCAAGATGATTTTCGGGGAGTTCAAAGGTGTCGTTAGACGAAATGTTTTCAAACCAGAAGGTGGTGACATTTTTGAATGACAACTTCAATAGTTCCTGCTGCAGGCAAGGGAATAAGAATAGGCTCAAATTTGCCCAAAGCCCTCATCCCAATCGCAGGCAAACCCATGATCTTTTGGACTGTTGCAGCCTTTGAACGAACGCCTGTTGTAGATGCTGTGGTTTTAGTAGCGCCTGAAAATTTCACAGAAGAATTTGAGCGGTTGAGAAAGGAAAGCAAATGGGAAAAAGTAATCGCAATAGTTTCTGGGGGGGCAGACAGGCAGCAATCAGTCTGGAACGGTTTGCAGGCAATCCCAAAGGAAACTGATTGGGTTATTGTCCACGACGCCGCAAGACCTTTAGTTAAGCCATCGCTAATTGTCGCTACTTGGGATGCCGCTCAGGAAATAGGAACTGCTGCAATTGCGGCTTTGCCTTGCTCAAGCACAGTGAAAAGGACCTTTGACGGAATTTTAGTTGCAGAAACTTTAGACAGGGAACAAATTTGGTTGGCTCAAACGCCTCAGGTTTTTGAGGCTGATTTGTTAAGAGAAGCCCACGAGCAGGCAATTAGAGATGGTTGCTCAGTGACCGATGATGCGATGCTTGTTGAACGCTTGGGCGTCCCTATAAGGCTTGTTTTTGGTGACCCTGAAAACATTAAAATCACTTACCCCATTGACCTTGCAATCGCTGAGGCTCTTATAAACTCCAAAGTTTGATCGCTCTTCGTTACATGTCCCAAACTCAAAATTAACAGTTGACAGGATTGCAAAGGAAATACAACGGCATTCCTTTTTGCTGAAAGTTGTGTTAGTAATGTGCTGGTAGTGATGAACCCTTGACATTCTGTAATCGCAAACCTAACATTTTTGCAAAGAAAGCGAGGCTCAGGGACGAAAGGCTTTTGACCCGCCAAAGGAGGTCAAGGCTTTGATGAAGCAAAGCCACCTGAACTTTGATTTTGAATCGTGGGTGGCGGAAGTGATTGAAAGTAGCACAACTGAGTTCACAGCCGAGTGCAAGGAACTGAACAGTTCACCACCTTTCGGAGCACTTGTCAAAGCCTATTCTGCTCCTTGGTTCATTTACGGAGTAGTTCACCACATCAGCACTCAAAGCATTGAACCTTACCGAAGACCGATGGCTTTTGGCAAAACTGAACAGGAACTCAAGCAAGAGCAACCACAAATTTACGCCCTTTTGCGAACCAACTTCAAAGCACTTGTCGTCGGCTACGCTTCTGAAGAGCGACCTGAAGAAATCGTTCAAGCCATCCCTCCAGTCCCAACGAGGTTACATACTTTCGTCTACGAATGCGCTCCAGAAGAGGTTCGCCAGTTTGCTAACGACTTGCACTTTTTGCGCACCATAATCAACGCTACAAGAAGTTTGGGCGATGAACTTTTAGTTGCAGTTTGCCGACACATGTTAAGCGCTCACGAAGGGCGAAGAGAATACTTAATCAAACTCGGAAAGGAACTTTGTCGCCTCATTCGTGACGATTACCACCGACTTACTCATTTGCTCAGGAGACTTGAAAATCAAATTGAGCGAACAGTCAATACGGCAATTCAATGAGCAAATGTTGGTGGAGTGAAAGGCTTTGAAAGAATTGGACATAACGATCGGAATTATCGGAAACTTGCAAAAGAGCGCAGAAAGACAATGGTGGCGAGAAAGGAAAATTTGAGGAGGTGCGATAAATTATGAGGTTTATCGCAATTGCGATGTCACTGTGGTTTGCATCTTTGGCTTTCAGCCAAACTTTGAATTTGCTAAGTGAGCCGAAAGATTGGCAACCGAGCATTGACAGAGGCGGAACAAAAATGCAACTTTCAAGCCAAAACGGTGTTTTGGTCGTTGATGTGACTGCTGATGGCGATACTGAAGACTTCCCAAAGATTACCCGAACTTTTCCAGAACCACAAGATTGGCGTCCTTATGTGCGCCTTCGGGCAAAATTGCGTGTCACTTGTGACGACCCAAATGTCCAGTTCAAAGACATTTCCTTCGTCTTCTACGACGAGCAAACTCGCTTGCCCGATTACCCAGGTAACCCCATGAAGCAGCAAGTTATTT
>JANXCD010000049.1 GCA_025060305.1 Armatimonadota bacterium
AAACTTGCCCAAGCAGGCACCAGAAACTTGCTGTAAAAGGGCTGCGGCGAGAAAAAGTCAAAAGCGCCTTGCCAAGCAGCGACTTTGCTGAAATTCAGTGCAATTAATCCGAGCGCCAACAAAACAGCCCAACCCGCAGCGAAGAACAGACGCCTTTCCTCTGAGGTTTTGTCAATCCGATTTATGCTTTCCGAGGACCAAAAAACAACGAGCGAGAAAAGTAAAAGGAGCGAAACGATTGCTGGCGCAGGCAAAAGAAAAAGCAAGATGAGCCCAAAAGCCCACATCCAACTTGATGTGCCTAAAAGTAGCGAGAAGGGAATTGAGGAAGTTGGCGGAAAACCGAGCAAAGCGAAAGATGTGGTGTAAAGCGGCGCCCAAAGACCAGCAACGAAAAACCGCAGAAACCAAGCAGGCAACTTCCTCGCTATGACCAACTCGTGCCCGCTGACTGGCAAAATCCTCAAGAAGTCAAGAGTGCCCCTTTGAGCGTCGTCAACGAACGAGCGTTTAGGAACTTGTCGGTCAACTTGAGTTCGTGCGATAAGGTGAAAGATGAGAGTTGCGATGAAAAGGTTTGAGCCAACCCAAAACGGGCTTGGCTTTATGAGCAAAAACAAAGATGCCAAACCGATTTGAACGGCGATGTTGATAGCAATGAGCCGACCAATAGTGCGAACGAAAACACCAGCGTCAAACTCCCGCCACTCGTGATGCCAAAACGGGTTAGTCTCAAACCGCCAATAATTGCCCATAGCCTTACCTTCCTGTCACTTTTGCTTGGTCTTCACCAAAAATGCTTATGGACTTTAGCCCATAATCGCTTGAATTCTTTGAGCGTTGTCTTTAGACAGTGTGGAAAATTCTACTATGTTCCATGATGTTCAAGGTCTGACGAGTGCATCCTCCTGATAACGAACCAGACACAAAATGCTCCTTCAACACTGTCATCTTTCAATGCCCTAAACGAGCGTGCCGACAGTGCCATCGCCCAATTGAGCCGAACTTGGGTAACCGTAGTCCGAGTTCGCCATCTACCATTCTATCAACCTCCTCCGATACCGACATGCGATGCACCACTACGAATCACTGCTAACAAACTTCCATTTTTAGTCCGCATTTACGAGTTTTGGTGGCAATGAGAAGAAGTTGAACTCATGTTGCTGTTTTTGCTCATTTTCATGCCCACCGCTCTTTTCATACTTGCCCTCTTACCTTCCATGAGCCTGCATCGGTTGAAGTTAATGGGAGTGGCTTTCGGCATTCCTTTAGTTCTCTTCATTTCTCTTCTCCTTCCAGTGATTCCGCCTTTTCTCGCCTTGCCCATTAGTTCACTCGTCATTTACTTTTGGCTGAGACGAGAAGGCAGACAATAGCCTACATACTGGCAATGCCTCACTTTTTCGCTCCTTTTCGGGCTTATGTTCGCGGCGGTTTCGCTGATTATCAGAGGCACCTTTTTGCTTTCATCAATGTGAACCTTTAAATTTTGCGTGCAAGCGAGTGAGTGTGGAGACATGCAAGCATTCAGCATTCGTTAAAATCTCGCAAGCATTTTGCTTTACTGGCTCATTTTCCAGAAAATGTTGCGCATAAAAATTCCGTTGCCAAAATTTCACTGCCGAAAAAATTTTTCAATTGAGCGAAAACCACAGACGAGGTGAAGGGATAATGGAAGCGTTGACAGCATTGGCAACATTAACGGCAATGGAAATTGTCTTGGGGATTGACAATATCGTTTTTATCGCTATCGTCGCTTCAAAGTTACCAACTCACCAACAACCAAAAGCCCGTTTGGTCGGTTTGACAGTCGCCTTGATAATGCGCTTGGCATTGTTGTTAACTTTGAAGTGGTTGATGGGTTTGACGAAACCTTTTGCGACAGTTATGAACATACCCCTTTCAGGCAAAAGTTTGATTTTGATTTTGGGCGGTCTGTTTCTGATAGGAAAAAGCACTTACGAAATTCATGACAAACTTGAAGGTCCAGAGCAAAAGTGGAAGGTTGTCTCGCCCTCTTCTTTCACTTTGGTCATCGCTCAGATTGCCTTGATTGACTTAGTTTTCGCATTGGATTCGGTCATCACTGCGATTGGTATGGCTCGTCAACTTTGGGTTATGGTCGTTGCCATTGTTATTGCCATGATAGTCATGCTAATTAGTGCTGGCACAGTCAGCCAATTTATTGATCGTCATCCTACGCTTAAAATGTTGGCACTCAGTTTCCTTTTGCTCATAGGTATGATGCTTGTTGCTGAAGGGATCGGCAAACACATTGAACGAGGTTACATTTACTTTGCCATGGGTTTTTCACTTTTCGTTGAGTTGCTTAACCTAAGGTTGCGAAAAATTTCCGAACCTATAAAATTGCATGGTCCCAAAATGCCGACAAGTTGAAAGAGCGATAAAATTTCAATGTCAGCGAAAAAAACTCATCAAAAGCAATCAGCGGTTTGATGCGAATACTTTACATTGACACTTTGCATTCTGACCATTGGGCTGCTAAGGTTATCATCGTAACACTTAAACAACTGTTGATTGGATTGCTTCTCAAGGCTTTCGCTTTGAGCGTTGTCATGTTAGCGATGTTCCCTGCTTACCTTTTCAGACCGCTTTAGTAACAGGACGGTTTAGCAGCCACACAAGCGTTGTTGCTCATTGGGGACGAGCAGCAGACTCATTTCCAATCGGCGCCAAAAGTTGATTCAATCTGTCCAAATCGGTTTCTACTTTGCTCTTGATTAGCCATTTCAAAATCGCAATCCCTTTCGGTGAAACATTTAAGGGCGTGGGCTAAAGATCATAGCATGGTGATGAAAAAGCGTTCACCAAAAGCCTTTGAAGTAAAGAGCGAAAAAAGCAGTCATGACATATTAATGAGTTTTGCGTTATGATATGGAGCGTTGTTTTGCATGAACAGCGTGGTGGCGAGTTTGGAGATTTGCCCCTTTTGATGTCTATCCGCCACCCAAAATTCCGCAAAGGAGGATGTCCATGAAAACACTTGCACCTATATCGCATAAGGAATATGTCGCTATCTTGAGACCGCTTTTGCCTGAACATGTGTTCAAACCATTGCCTCACCGTTTGCTTTGGATGATCCCGCATACAGCCATTATTGCATTTGCAATTGTCGCTATAGTCAAAGGTTTTGGTGGCACTATCGGAAAAATTACTGCTGCATTCTTGATTGGCAATTCCTTCACAGCCCTTGGCTTTCTCGGTCACGAAATCATGCATGGAGCAGTCACTCGCAAGAAGTGGCTGCAATACTTTACAGCCAGCATTTGCTTTTCTCCTTTTTGGGTCGGTCCGATCATGTGGCGTCTTTGGCACAATGTCCAGCATCATGTCCACACTCAAAATCCAGAAAAGGATCCTGACACTTCGGCAACTTACGATGAATTTCAAAGGCGACCAGCATTACAGTGGCTTTACAAATTGGTGCGACGCAACGGTGCCTTCTTTTTCCCAATGCTTTGCTTTTGGTTCACTATGCACTCATCACAAATGTTTTGGCGATTGCAAAAATTCGCTGACTCAAAAACTCGTAAAATTTTGTGGATTGAGAGACTTATCCCGATGGCATCGTGGTTTAGTTTGCTTGTCCTTTTGGGGTCAAGCAACTTCTTTTGGGCTTACATTTTGCCACTCTTGATTGGAAACTTCATCGCTATGAGTTACATTGCTACTAATCATTTGCTCAACCCCCAGATGGACGAAGTTGACCCTGTTTTAGGTTCGCTTAGCGTTAATGTCCCTTGGTGGATGGACATTCTGCACCTTCATTTCAGCCATCACACTGAGCATCATTTGTTCCCAGCCATGAGCCACAAATATGCGCCGATGGTCAAAACTTTGCTTCGTGAATTGTTTCCTGACCGATACAACGAGATGCCCTTATGGAAGGCTTTGCTCCTTTTGTGGAAAACCCCACGCCTTTACCTTGATTATGACCATTTGATTGACCCTGTGACCGAAGAGGTGTTTGGGACACTGAGGCGAGGTCTTGACCCTGACAAACCCAAGCCTTTTTCGTTATGAAAAATCGCCCTTTACTGCAAAGTTGTTGACCGACAAAATTTTGATTTCGGAACTTACCAAAGTTGGTGTTGTTTTTTGTAAGTACAGACGATAATCTGCCCAAAACAACTTTGCAAAAATCAGAATTTAAGGAGGATTTCATCAGCCTTTACACTCAAGCGCAAAATCAAAACTCTTTCTTTGACTAGGTGGTGAAGTTTTTTGGAACGGCGGAAATTTTTGCAACACATTTTGATTGCAACAACCATAACATCGCAGATGCAAACTGAGGTGAGTGGCAAAATGGTGACGAAAAAGTGGCAAGAAGCACAAGCGTGGGATTGGAACAAAAAAGTTGGTTGGCTTAGAGGTTGCAACTATGTTCCACGAACCGCTGTCAACACCATTGAGATGTGGCAGTCAGAAACTTTTGACGAACGGACGATTGACGAAGAATTGGGATGGGCAGAGAAAATTGGCTTGAATAGTATTCGTGTCTTCTTGCACTACCTCGTTTGGGAAGACGACTCAAGTGGACTCAAAAAGCGCATTGATAGGTTCTTGACCATCGCTCACAAGCACAGGATTAGCACAATGTTTGTGCTTTTTGATGACTGCTGGAACCAAGAACCGAAACTTGGTCCACAAGAGCCTCCAATTCCTGGCGTTCACAATAGCCGTTGGGTTGCAAGCCCTGGTCGTTCTCGTGTGCTTGACAAAAATGCGTGGAAAGGATTGGAAAGGTTTGTCAAAGACATAATTGGTAATTTCGCCAAAGACGAACGAGTTGTTCTCTGGGACTTATACAATGAACCTGGCAACGAAGGAATGGGAGAGAAAAGTCTGCCACTTGTTGAAGCGTCCTTTGATTGGGCTCGTGAAGTTAAGCCTTCGCAGCCGCTGACAGTTGGATTGTGGGCTAACTTTCAAGACGAAATGCACCTAAGGTTTGCTGAGTTGTCAGATGTCATTTCCTTCCACGCTTACGACCCACCTGAAGGCGTTCTCACAAAAATTGAGTTCTTGCAAAAATTCAATCGTCCGATTTTGTGCACTGAATTTTTGCGCCGACAAGTCGGCAATACTTTTGCTGCGCTTTTACCGATTTTCGCAAAGCATAAAATCGGTTGGTATTTCTGGGGTTTAGTTGCAGGCAAGACTCAAACTTACTTTGATTGGTCATCAAAACCAGGCGATCCGATACCGAAAATTTGGCAGCATGATTTGTTACACCCTGACGGGACTCCTTTTGACCCAGAGGAAATTGAACTGATACAATACTGGGCGAAAAAGCAAATTTGAGGCAATAACAAGCGGTCTGCCTTTTGCTTTACCTTTGAAGATAGGTAAGTTTCTCTGGACGGACTCCTTCAGTAAGTTTAGTGAAATCCAAAGTCCAATAGCCTTCTTTTTCTTGCACACGAGTGAACATTGGATATGAGCAAAGGATGGAAGCGAGTGCAATTTTTGTGGTTCGCCTGAAGACATTCAATTCTGACCAAAGGCTCAAAAAATGAACTCCGTTAGGATGTTGGGTCAAAAGCGATTGGACAAGAATTATCAGTGGTGCTTGACGAACTGCTTCATGGGCTGCAAACTGAAGCAATTCTTTAAGCCTTTGGTGTGGGATATGTAGCCATCGGTCATATCTTTTAGTCCAAATTAGTCGCACTAAACCTGCTTTGGTTTTATCCAATCGGACAATCCCGCCAACTTCAACCTCTCGGTTGCGATACCAATCCGAAAGCCCAAAACATAAACCTATGCGCAAGTTAACCCAAAGTCCAATTTCGTTCTGGTTTTCATCAATTGCACGCAGAAATTGGATAGTGGGTTCAGTTTCAAAGAAAGGGGCGTCAATGCGACGAATTTTCAAGGTGCCTGCTTGAAGGTGCGGAAAAGTGACAGGTATATCAAGTCGCTTTAAAGGCTTCAAGTCAATTGGTAAAGAAACTTCAGGTTCGCAAACCTCTTCGTAGTTAGGGTCTTCAACGAAGCGTCTCAAATCTTCGTCAATCCCTTCAATAGACAAAATCAGATCAAACTGACCCACCAAGTTCTCTGGCAATGATGGTGGTGGCGATGGAAGGAGAGCGTTTGGCATTTCGGTCACATGGCTTGGCAATTTCGCTCTAAGCCACCAACATTGGCTGCCCAGATTGACGAACCTATCATCTCTTGACATCAAAACGAATAGGTCTCGCAAGGTTTGTTCGTAATCGGGGTCTGTCGGTAGAACTTCTAAAACTTGCTCGGCTATTTTCATCAACGGAACGGGATAAGTTTGCCCATCAAGCCACCATAAGATTTCATCACCAATTTCTTCACTCAACTTTGATTTGTAATCTGTAAGAGGAGAGAGCATTTGCTGCAATCTTCTGGTTTCAATGAACTTTGACCTTTGCAAGGCTTGATGCTGAAACTCTTCGGATTTGTGAATCAAAAGTTCTGTCAATGATGCTTTTACTTTTTCTGTAACCATGTGTCCGAGAGCCAAAATTTGAAATTCTTTGGAACTGATAAGCCGAGAGAATGTCGGCAAAATTTCCAATTGACCTTGGCTTTTCGCCCAAAGTGAGAAAAGGAGTTCACGGTGTGATAAAGCCATTCCTGCAGAATCAAGAAGAATTTTTGCTGCTTCTTCAGGTTCAATCTTTTCTGGAGTCAGAGAAAGCAACCATTGAGCGAAAAATTCCTGTCCCCAAAATTCCTGCTCAATTGCTTCTTTTAGGCTCAAGCCTTCAACCTTCGGAAGCCATTCAATCAATCCGAAACGACCATCATCAGTTCTGAAGCACAAATTTCCATGCCGTGAAATCAAAAAGGAATTTACTATCCCTTCAAGGACATGCATAGGTTGATTCCGCCAAGGCGCTATGACAGAGGCTATGTCTGTTGGTTTCATAGGAATGCCTCGCAAAGCCAATATGGAATTCACCAAGCCACCCAAAGGGGCTGTGGCTGCCTCTTGTCTCCAACGGAAGTTCCAAAACTTTCCTTGCAAGACTAAGTGTTGACAGCCGAGCAAAATTTGACGAGTTAGTCCCAAGAAAATTTGAGTTCCATCTACAAAGGATAAATCGCTTGTTCGCTTCCCCTCTGGTGAATTCCAAAGGGCTTGAAAAGCGCTGTTTAAAAGGAGCAAACGAGCCCTCTTTTCTCTCTCGGAATTAATGTCAAATTCAATTGTTTGTTCTGAATTCAAGTTAATGGTCACTCCTTTACCTCCTTTCAGCAACAAACTCTGCCACCAAGTCGTAATGGAATGCTTTAGTCACTTTGACATTGACGAATTTGCCCAAAAGCCTATCCCTTGATTGGGTTTTGACTTTAACAACTCCGTCAATTTCTGGCGCTTCATATTGGGAACGAGCCTCGTAACCTTCGCCGTTATTTACCTTTCGCTCAATCACGACCTCCAAATTCTTGCCGACAAAAGTTTTGTTCCGTTGAAGCGAAATTTCCTTCTGAACTTTTAGCAAAAGTTGAAGCCTTTCTTTTGCAACCTTCTTTGGAACTTGGTTTGAGAAGTGAAAAGCAGGGGTCCCTAATTCAGGCGAAAAAACGAAAACTCCCAATCGGTCAAAACGCATCGCTTTGACAAACTCAAGAAGGTGCTCAAAATGCTTTTCGCTTTCTCCAGGAAAGCCTACGATAAAAGTGGTTCTAATGGCTATGTCTGGGATTGACGCTCTCAATCGCTCAATGAGCCGAGCATAAGATTCAGCATCGCCACCCCTTTGCATTGATCTCAAAATGTCAATGTGGCTGTGTTGGAGTGGGATGTCAATGTAGTGGGCTACTTTTTCGCTCTCAGCGATTACTTCAATCAATCGTTCGGAAACAGCAGTCGGATAGCAGTAAAGCAAACGCAACCATTTTAGTCCATCCAGTTGAGCAATTTGGCGAACCAATTCAGGTAGTATAGGTTTGCCATACAAGTCAACGCCGTATCTTGTAGTGTCTTGTGCGATCAGTATGATTTCCCGAACCCCTTGCTCAACAAGTGCTTTTGCTTCCATCAGCAAATCTTCCATCGGTCTGCTCCTTTGTTTACCTCTTATGAGAGGGATGGCGCAAAAGGTGCAAGTTCGGTCACAACCTTCGGAGATTTTCATGTAGGCATACCAATAAGGTGTGCTGACTATTCGTGGCTTGTAAGGTGGCTCGCCCAATAATTCTTGAAACCTCAAAGTGACGCCCGTAAGTTGAGCAACTAATTGCGGAACTTTGTGATACTCACCAACTCCCAAGCAAGCGTCAAATTCTGGCACGAACTCTTGCACTAATTCTGGAAACCTGCTGACGAGGCAGCCAACGGCAATGAGCGCTTTGCAGTTACCTTGTCTTTTGTATTTTGCCAAATGTTTTAATTTCTGCAAATTTTCGTCAACGGCTGCCTTTAAGAAGCCGCAAGTATTGACAACGATGACATCGGCTCGCTCAAGTTCAGTGGTAATTGCAAACTCACTTTGAGCGAGCCAACCGAGCATTTCTTCGCTATCAACCAAATTTTTCGGGCAACCGAGAGAAACTACTGCACATTTGATTGGGCTTCCTTTCACTCGTTGACACCTCTTCTTCATGAAGCACTGTCTTTTTCCGTCCTGCACAATTGAACTTTCTTTCAGCAGTCACTAAAATGCAAGTAACTTAATTTTGTCACATCGTCAAAACCTTTTTGCACCACGAAAGAGGCTACGCTAAATGCAAGGGCTAAAAATTTGTGTCCACCATTTAGACCGAGTTAAAATGGTAGCAGGGTCGTGACCAAAAGTTTGTAATGCAGGAAGTTCACTACATAAGCCATCAGAAAACTTTGCAGTAGAGAACAAGGTTGTCAAAATTTGTGTCATCATAGCAATTGGTGAGGGAGCAGATGTTCATAACAGGAACTTTGAAAAAGGACAGACGCACGAAAAATTTGGCTCGCCGACTGAAGCGTGGGGATATTGCTTTGCTCGCTCATGCTGACCTTGATTTCGTGGCAGCAGAATCTTTGCTCAACACAGGCATCGCTGCCGTGATTAACTCGCAACCAACTTTAACGGGTCAATTCCCCAGTTCAGGTGCTCTTTTACTCCTGCGCCAAAATATTCCTATCGTTGACCTTGTGGAAGCGGAAGCCTTTGATGAGTTAGTTGATGGTAAAGTCGTGACTATTGATTTGGAAAAGGGAATAGTTCAGCAAGATGGAAAAGTTTTCGTTGTCAAGGTTCTTACGGAAAGGGAAGTTAAAAGGCGGTTGAAGGAATCAGAGCAAAAGTTGAGCGAAGTTTTGGAAAGTTTCGTTAAAAACACTTTGACCTACCTTTCTCATGAGGGCAAAAAGTTACTGAGTTCTTCAATAACTTTGCCACCAATCAAAACGAAAATCTCGGGTCACCATGCACTTATCGTTGTTCGTGGACATCGTTACCGAGAGGATTTGCTTACCATCAGAAGTTACATCCGTGACCGCAAGCCCGTCTTAATCGGCGTTGATGGTGGGGCAGATGCTTTGCTTGAACTTGGCTACAAACCCAACATAATCATTGGCGACATGGATAGCGTTTCCGAGAGAGCACTTCAGTGCGGTGCTGAGTTGATTGTCCATGCCTATCTTGATGGGCATGCTCCTGGTATGGAGCGAGTAAGAAAGTTGGGACTAAATGCTCATGTTTTTCCAGTAATCGGCACAAGCGAAGATGCTGCAATTTTGTTGGCTTATGAGGCAGGTGCGGAACTGATTGTCGCAGTCGGAACTCACTGGTCGCTCGTTGAATTTTTGGAAAAGGGAAGACAAGGAATGGCAAGCACTTTCCTGACGAGACTTAAAGTTGGTCACAAACTTATTGATGCAAAAGGAGTAAGCGAACTCTACACATCAGCAATCAAATGGTGGCATATTTTCCTGCTGACGATTGTCGGTGCTGCTATTGGAGCATGGCTCATTCACCTTTCACCAACTTTGCAAACTTACTTGAGACCGCTTTGGCTATGGTTATGGACGAGCCTTGAACATTTGCTTCGCTGAAAAGCGGGAGGCGTCTTGTATGATTGACATCAAAATTTACATCAGCACTCTTATCGCTGTTTTGGTTTTTTTCGGACTTGGAGTTTTGGTCGGAATTGGCATCACTCATGAACCGAGAGCCGAGAAATTTTACTTGCGCATTGAAAAGCAACTGAAGAGGTATCGTGAAGAGACAGCGAAGGAACTTCAAAAGCGGGACGAGAAAATAAGGCAACTTGAGCGTGAGATTTTATCCATGCAATTGAGACTGAAAAGCAGCGAACAATTTGTTGAAAAAATCGCTCCAATTTTGGTCAGGGACAGTCTCAAATTCAGAAACATTGCTTTGGTTTCAACAACTCCAGAATTAGACAGCGCCTTGGTAGAGAAAATTCGCTCTTTGTTGAAAAAGGCTGGTGCAAATGTGCCTCTTTTGGCATCTCTCAACCCTGACTCTATTAGTAAAGCCGAGCAAAATGTTTGGCAAGAAGTCGCTAAAGAAATTGGATTAATGCTTCAAGGTGTAAACCATGAGACTATCAGGTCAGCAGTTTGGAAGCGCATCGCCGTTGCTATTCGCTCTGGCAATTCACAGGATTGCTGGAAAGTTTTGGCTAAAGTAGGATGGGCAAGTGTTTCTGGTGAAGTTCAAACTCCCATCGGTTCAGTGATTTTGCTTTGCGCTAACCAAAGTTTAAGAGATAGCCAACAAATCAAAACAGTAGACATTTCCTTTCTTCAAGCATTGCGAAGCGTTGGCGTTAAAGTCATCGTGGCTTCAAAAACTGAAATTGGAAGTGAAGTTTTGTCTACCTATCAGACCAACGATTTGCCTACAATTGACCATGTTGACACGCCTTTGGGTTTTTTGAGTTTGGTTGCAGTCTTGCTCGGACACTATGACCATTATGGTTTTAGCGACCGGGCTCACCGCCCATTTCCAGAGCCAGAATGGCTTATGCAACCAAAGAGTTAATGTTTTAGGAGTTACGCAGTTGAAGATGAAATCCGCCCCGCCAAAACCCTATTTTTGCGCTGCGAACGAGAATTTGATAAGCCTCAAAACGGTTGTTTACACCTTAAGTTGTCGTTGCTATAATGTTGCGACGGCTTATCGCCGATTTGTGAGTCCAAAACTACAAAAATACTGTTCGCTAATCGTTGCAATTGCGATATGGAAAGTTAAAGCATGTCCTTAATTCGTCAAACAACACAATTAAGCAAGGAAGGTGTTGACAAGACCATGCGAATAATAGTCGGGCTTCTTGAGTTCACGGCTGGTGCTTTGTTCATCGCCTTGCTGGCTGTTATCGTTCCAGCCCGTGAAAAGCGTGTTGAGCAACCTTTGCCTTTCAACCACAAAAAGCATGTAGAAGCAGGTTGGGAGTGCATCAACTGTCATCCTTTTGCAGACCATGCCAAGCACGCTGGTCTGCCACAAGCACAAGAATGCGTTGAGTGCCACAAAACCGAGATGCCCAAATATCCTGACAACAAAGCGATGCGTGAGATAACTGAGTTGCTTGAAAAGGAATACATCGCCAAAGGTCGTGAAATCCCATGGAAGGTTGTCCATCGTCTCAATGACTGGGTTTACTTTTCCCATCAGCGCCATGTAAAATTGGGCAAGATTGAGTGCACAACATGCCATGTGGGTGTTGACAAGATGACTGAGCCAGTCACTGAATCCCTTTTCCCAATTCCCAGTTACCCGAAAATATTTGCCTACAACAAAAGCGTTCGGACGATGGAATGGTGTATCGCCTGTCACGAGCAAAAGAAAGTCACCACCGATTGCAATGCTTGCCACCGATGATGTGCTGTCTTCACTTCTGATGATTAGCAATTTGTGACAGCCCATCGGTGCAAATTCAAGGAGAGTGAGTTAAGCCATGAAAAATATGAAGGACTTGATAAACGAGATAAAGATTGGCAGGCGTGGCTTTTTCAAGTGGGGAGCAATAGCAGGGACAGCAGCGACATTGCCCCTTTGGATTCAAAAACTCATGCCTTCACCGATAGGGATGCGTGAGCCGAGAGTAAAGCCTCAAGGTGAAGAGCATTTCTTTCCTGCTGTTTGCAGTTGCTGCGATGCTGG
>JANXCD010000004.1:0-35904 GCA_025060305.1 Armatimonadota bacterium
ACTTGGGGCGGACATTGGTGGCATTTGAGCCCACGCATCAACTACCGCCTGCATTACGAGATTGAAGGCGATGGCATCGTTGTTCAAGCGAGCGTTGAGCCAGTGAAGCCGATGCGCAAAGTCCGAGCGTTTTTGGCGTTGACGCTGACTTTTGTGGGCGTTGAGAAGGTTCTCGTGAACACCCTCAAGGGTTGGCACGAAGTTTCTGAAATCGGCGAGCGGGATTGGCAATCACGCCACTTGCCCCTTAACCCCAATGACCCTCAAATTCAATTGCACACGAAAGCAGGCACCATTGCCCTAAAGGACATCACAGGCGATTTGCAAAACTGCTTCGTGCTAAAAGATGGCGACCGATGCACTGTCTTTTTCGCTTGGCTTGACGGCGAGTTGACAGATTTTGCAACTCGTTCATTGCGCTTCAGAGTTGAGTGAAATTGAGAAAATCTAAGCCGATTTTTCGGTCAGGCATTAACCTGATGCTATGTAAAAGACAGATTGCTTTGCTCTAAATCTTGCAAAGACAGATTTTGAGCGAAGACCGATGCGGGTTTTTACCGAACGCAAACTTTCACTTGCTGAACTGAACCAGCCAATCAACTTGCTGATTTTCCCTGCTCAACATTTCCACAAGGAGCAATTCACCCTCACTTTTGACCTCTGTTGAAATTTGGCTTTTGCAAGGATTGGAAATCAGTTGAGCGAATTTGAAACCTTGTGGGACATGGATGTAAAGCCGATACAGGTCATTTCGGACGAGCAAACTACTACCGTGAAGTTCGTTATTTGCTTCATCCCAAACCAACTCAACAATGTCAACGATGCCTTGAGTTATGTGGCGTGATGTGGAAACCACTTGAGGATGACTTAAAGATTTTCGGATAGCGAAAACTTTGCAAGTTCGGATTGGAAGAGTTACTGAAAAGCCATTTTCAAATTGACCTTCGTAACGCTTGTTCCAAAACTCAAAGACATGGTAGCGTATGCCATTGCCTGTCAACAATCCGAGTTTGGCAAAGTCAACTTCAATTGTTTCTGGTTCTTCCTGCCAGTTAAAAACCGCTACAACATCCCAACTGCCATAATGCTTGGCAACTTTTAAGTCAAAGATTTTAGATCGCCCAAGTTTTTCTTCGTCCCAAGGATAAAACTCCATTGGGTGAATGTCAACAGTTGGGATAACTCGTCGCAAAATTTCAACTCGTTCTTCTGGCAGTTCATACATCTTATCGCTGGTCATCAATGCTTGCCCGCTGATTGAAACGAGTGTCGCCATGATTCTGGCTTCATCCAAAGTTAAAGGTTCACGGACACACAAAGTATCAGGGTCACACCACCAAACGATGTTATTCAAAAAGCCCCACTTTGTGATAGTGCGAATCATCACTTGACAACCTTGCCAACTTGCTTCCATGTCGCCACCTGTTCGGCTTCCATTCATAATGCCGATACCATCAAGGGGAATCCCATAACAGCCAAGCAAGTATTTGTTCGGTCCGATTGCCTCCCTGATCGCTTTTAATGTCATCCGATAGGCTTCGCTACCAGAAATTTCGGGGACTTTGCGAGCGTCAGCGTTTTCATCATACCATCGGCTAAACTCAGGCTGGTTGTCAATTTTGAAGTAATCAAAGCCCCAATCGTGGGCAAGGGTATGAAATAAGCGCCTAATGTATTCCAACGCTTCAGGGTTGGTCGGGTCAACAACATAACTTTCAACCTTGCGTGGATGCCAATCACCAATGCGGACTGGAGTGCCATCAGGTTTGCGCAAGAACCAGTCTGGGTGCTCATTGTAAACTTCATCGCTATCAGTCTTTTGCGGGATTAACCAAATGCCTGGCTTCATGGCATGTTGTTTTACAATTTCGGCTACCCATTTCATCCCTTTGCCGAATTTTTCGTTAGAGCCACGCCAATCACGACCACCTGAAGTTTTAGGGCTTCCGTTGTCAAGTTGCCAACCATCGTCAATTTGAACCCACTCAAGCCCAAAATCTCGTAGATTTTCGGCAAGCCAAAGGACATTTTTCTCCCACTCTTCTTGAGTGATGTTCTGGTAGTAGTAATACCACGAGCACCAACCTGTCGGTGCATGAGTGAAAACGGATTTATCAATGGGAGCGTAGTAGCGTATTCCTTGTCGCTTGATGACATCGGTGGTCACTTTGACGACAAACACAATTTCGCCAATTGCACCTTTGCTAACAAAACGGTAGCGGTCGGCAGGTTCTATCGGAGTTCGTTGAATTTCTGAAAGAGGCAAAGTCACAGCAATGTCGTTGTAGCGGTTGAAAAGTGTTTTTGCATTTTTGCTTGTTACTTGACCATGAGCGAGCGAAAAGATGCCAAAGTTTTCATCGTCAGATAGCCGACCGAGATATGGTTCAGGTCCCATCATCAAATCGCCTTGAACTTCAACTTCGCCCTGAATTTCTTCATCGCATGAGACTTTCAAACTCATTGTCTCATCGTCAACTTGAAAAGCGATAGAAAATTTCGGTGAATTTGAATTTGGTTTCCAATCAAGGGTTAAAGACTCTTCGTCTTGCAAGACAATTTCAAAGTGAGCATCATGCGAAGAAGTGCACCAATGAAATCCCTTAGCCGAAACAGCAACAGTGCCTTGTGCGAACATTCCAGCCACAGGGTGCATCAGACGAAACTTACCTTCAACCTCATCAAATGCCACGATGATCTTTTGTTTCATCTGTTACAACTCCTTCCTTCAACGCTAAAATTTCCTCGGCATCGGACGAATTTTGTTGCTATGTTAGCACTTGATAGCCTAACTGTCAATTTGACGAAACTCAACCGAGCAACGAAACCGAAACCTTTTTGAGTTTTTCAGCGTCTAAAAACATGGCTTTGACAGGCAAAAGGAAAGTGGTTAATCAAGGAAACCCTGACAAATAAAAGCGATTTTGTGTTATAATGAAACGACGAACGAAAACGGAGGGAGAATGAAACGGTAATTGCAATCATAGGATAGCCAGCAATTCAATGAATGTGAAGCCACACGCCGCATCATCACACCTCCCTCCCGGCCCTAAGGCGGTTTCCCTCCCGCCGCCTTAGGGTTTTTAATTTTCACTTTCTTCCTTTGTCAAATTCATCTTTTTAGAAGGGCACTTTTTGCCCAATTGAACAAAAGTTCTTTGTTGCAGAGTTTGTTGGTGGCTCATTCTAATTTGTTGCGCATTCCGATTTGCATTTTATATTCATTTCACACTGCTCTGACGAGCCTTACTGCTGCGATGAATGCGCTTAAGAAACTGAGTCCCATGCTCAAAAGCAGAACTTGGCTAGCGAAAAAGCCATCAATTTGGACATCGCTTAGCAACATTCGCCATTCAACCCAACTGTTTACTAAGCCAGTCCAGTATCTTGGTTCTTGTGGGAAGGCTGAATTCAAAAGAAGCAGTAATTTTGTCAGCGCTAAAGTTCCCAATGCTCCCAAAACTCCGTAAAGCAAACCTTCCATCAATAGCGGTCCACGAACTGTCCAAACAGTTGCGCCTACAAGTTGCATTATTCGGATTTCGTTTCGTCGTCCGTAAACGCTCACTCGCAAGGCATTGAAGATCAATATGAAAGCGATGATAGCAAGCAAAATTGAAAGCATATGGTTGCGCCAACGGATGCTGCGAACCATCTGGATATATTTTTGGACGGCAACTGCTGGGAATGTCACTTCATCAACCATTGGCATCTGCTTGATTTTCGTTGCGCATTCTGCTGCTTCTTGAGGTGAGCGGCAAGTCACTTCCAAAGCATGTGGCAAGGGATTGTGTCCGACCAAATCTTCAAGTGGCACGGAATTGCCAAAGATTTCCTGCAACTTTTTGAGCCCCTCATTTTTGTGAACGAACCTGACTTGAACCACTTGTGGCAATTTTTGGACTTGCTCAGCCAAATTTGAGGCGGTTTTTTCATCGGCTTTAGGTTTAAGGAAAACGCATAAACGCTCTAACTTTTGACCTTCCCAAATCAGCAACTTTTCCCACGCTCTTGCCTCAAGGTAAAAAAGAACCCAAACCCCAATGGTGACAGCAATTGTAGTCACTGTTGCGATGGTGACCAACTTATGTCGCCTCAAGTTCACCAATGCCTCTTCAAGGAAAAAGGCGAGCAAACTAAGCCAACTCACGGCGAAACACACCTCTCAACTCATCTCGGACAATGCGTCCGCTGACAATTTCAACGACACGCTTTCGGTAAGCGTCCACAATCGTTTTATCGTGAGTTGCCATGATGACTGTTGTCCCTTGCCGATTGATTCTCAAAAGCAAATCAACGATTTCAAAGGATGATGTTGGGTCTAAATTGCCTGTAGGTTCGTCAGCGAGCAAAAGCAATGGCTTAATAACGAGGGCACGAGCCAAAGAGACCTTTTGTTTCTCGCCACCAGAAAGTTCGGCAGGAAAGGCTTTTGCTTTGTAGAGCATCCCAACGGTCTCAAGGGCTTTTGGCACTTCTCTTGCGATTTCACTTGAAGAAGCGCCAGTGGCACGAAGCGCAAAAGCCACATTCTCCCAAACTGTTCGGTCAGGTAAAAGCAAAACATCTTGAAAGACTGTCCCAATTAACCTGCGCAAGTATGGGACTTGAGAAGGTTTCATCTTTGTGACATCTTTGTCAGCAACAATCACCATTCCCTCATTTGGCACTATTTCACGGTTTAGGAGCCTAAGAAGCGTGGTCTTACCTGCACCTGTTGGACCGACAAGAAACAGAAACTCACTTTTTTCAACCGTCAAGTTGACATTTTGAAGGGCTACTGCGCCATTTTCATATTGCACTGTCACATCCCGCAACTGAACCATGTTGCATCACCTAATCGCGCTTTACCCTTCGCTCCCTGAAGCCATTTTTATTTTGGCGCATGAGTAAATTTACTTCTCTGTCAATTGCTACCTAACTTGCGAACCTTATTGACTAACTTTCCGAGTTGCGGGCTTTCAATTTCAACGATATCGCCTTCAATCAAAGTCGCTTCAGGTGGTGGCATGATACCTGTTCCAGTCGTCAAGACTGTGCCAATTGGAACTGGGTTATCACGGCGCAAAAACGAAATCAGTTCGTCATAACGACGGCTCAGTTGGCTGGTGTTTGCTTCGCCTTCAAAAATCACTTTGCCATTGCGGATAACCCTACACTTGATAACAATATCGTAAGGGTCTCCAACTTGCTCTGGCGTGACAAGGCTCGGACCAAAGGAACAACAGCCAGCGTAAATTTTTGACTGTGGCAAGTAGAGAGGATTAAGACGCTCAATGTCCCAAGCGCTCACATCGTTGCAAAGGGTAAAAGCAACTGGTTGATTGTCAACCCCAACTATGACTGCCACTTCAGCCTCAACAGCAGTGAACTCCGAATCGCTCCTGACAGCAATTTCACCAAAGGGCAGAGCACAACGGTGAACCGTCGCTTTGAAGAAAAGTTCTGGTCGGTCGCTAAAGTAAACTCGTGTGTAGATGTCCGTTTGACTGTCGGCATCACGCTCTTCAGCGCTACGCTTATATGTCACTCCAGCACCCCAAACTTCAGTGGCGTCAATAGGCAAAAGCAAATGGGGCTTGTCAGGTGAAGGAGGGTTTTGAAGCAAAAGAAAGTCAAAAGTTTGAGCATTTTGACTCTTTGCTTCCTCAAGGGCTTCCTTCGTTTCTTCTTCCAAACTTCGCTTTTGGGCAATTGCTCGCTCAAGCAACGCTAAAGTTGAAGGCACAAATTCAGTGATGTCAAAAACCTTTTCTCCTTCAAAGACACCAACTCTTTTGCCAAGTTCAGGAACAAAAAACTGAAGAATTTTCATCCTTCAATCACCCTTACAGAAAATTCTAACGCTTGAAGAATGGCTCACTAAATTTTGGCTAATAGAAATTTTTCTGGGCAAAGGCTTATCAGTATCCGCCTGTTGGCAAACCGTTTTTGTAAACAGCAATTCCGACGCTAAAAGCAGCAAGTGACAAGGAAATTAGAATTTGCAGGGCGATTTGCAACCAATTGGTCAAATTTCGGCTAAAGGGCAAACTGCGAACCCATCCAGATAAAGTCGCAAGCCAAATCAAAATTGCCGAAAGTAAAGGCAAGTCAGCATAAAATATGCCACTAACATTGATGCCGAAAAGCAAAGAAGTGAACACACCTGACGCTCCCTTCGCTATTGACCATTGCCTTTGCCACAAGCAGAAAAGAAAGAATGTCCCCAAAACCGCCGTTAAAACTCCTGAAAGTTGGCTTAGTTTGGCTGAATGGGATATTAACAAGGCTGTGCTGTTGATTGCTGTGACCACTGAAAGCGATAGCGGCAAAAGGGCTTCGGTTTGTTTTTCCGAAAGTTCGTCCAAACCTGTCCAAAGGATAGCGAGCATCAAACCTAACCCAAAAGCCCAGCCCAATTTTGAAGGAAGGCTCAAATTCGCTAACGGTATCAACAAAGCCAAAATTGAAGCAACGCTTAAAACCAGCCTTAAAAACAGCCGAATTGGGGCAGAAATTTTCGGCAAGTTTTCAAAGAGCGAAAGCATCAAAGCAGCGAATGCTAATAATGGCAACCAATCTTCAACGGATCTCGGGATGAGCAAAAGTGAACCAGTTGCTATTCTGTGTCCTGTTGCGTAACCGAAGGCAACAGCCGAAGCAGTCAAAAATCGGCTAAGGATTTGCAATCTTCGCTTTGATGCGAACAAAGAAGCAAGCAAAAGCAAAACTGTGGCTATGAAAGGCGGTAGGCTCAAAGCCATAGCCGACTTGACGAAGAAAATCATTGAGATTACCACCTACTTCCTTCAGTCACTTTTCTCGCAACTTTACTTCCTAATGCCCATGATGGCTATTGTCAAAGTCACTTCATCGGCGGCGACATTCATCAATCCCTTCATCCCGAAATCACTGCGCTTGATGGTGAAAGTCGTTTCAAAGCCAATGACTGGAACGCCCTTGAAGTTTTTGCCCTCGCCGACTTTCGCAACTGTTAAAGTGACAGTGCGAGTGACGCCATGTAAAGTCAAATCGCCGGTCACTCGGTAGCGGTTTTTACCTGCAGATTCAACTTTTTTGCTCTTGAAGGTTATGACTGGAAATTGCTTGGTGTTGAGGAAATCGGGGCTTTTGAGGTGTTTGTCTCTATCGGGCACGCCAGTGTCCAAACTTTCGGCGTTTATAGTGATTTCAACGGAACTTTTAGCGAGATCTTTGTCAATGACAATCCGTCCTTTTATGTCAGTGAAACGACCGTAAATAAAAACGGAACTTGCTTGAGCGACATTCAGACAACGGAAAATGACGAAAGAATGAGCAGGGTCAACTTCATAAGTATCAGCAGAAATTGCAAAGCCAACGATAAACGCTAAAACACTGAAGACTGTTCTAAGCGAAATGGGCTTGTGCACAGTATACACACCTCCTTCGTTTTTTCAAAAATTCATCGGTTTAATTTTTGATGCCAGCAAGTTTAATTGTAAACACCACTTTTCGCTGCAAATGCTGTCGGCGAGTATTACTTTGCTGTGAACTAAAGACAAAGTTGATAGTGAGTTTCACAAGCATTGACTTCAGTCAGCAAAATTTAAGGGAGCATTGAAATTCAATTGTCAAACTTTTAGAACAGGTTTCAACTACCACAATAGAGTGAAATTTTTCGGTTTAGCGAGAGACAAACTTTTGGAACTCCAAATTCTATATGGAAGCATTGATCAAAATGAAGGCAAATTCTCATGTAATTATCATGCTGATCCCATTCCAAGAAAGAAGGAGGAAGCCATAATGCAACGGATGTGGTGGCTTTTTATTCTTGCTGTTATTTGCCTAAGTTTTTTGTCCTTGCTTTACTATTATAGTGATGCCTTTTTGCCCTGTTGGCCTGACGAAGCCATTTTTATCCAGCCTGCTCAAAATTTTGCTCAAGGGAAGGGAATGGGCACACCCGCTTTAGATGATTTACTGCCTAATATTGATAAAAGGACTTATTGGCAGCCTCCTCTTTACTTTTTGACTTTGAGTGTGTGGGGGGAGATTTTCGGTTTTGACATCCTTTCAGCCCGTTGGTTTAGTCGCCTTTTGGGAGTTTTAGGTTTACTGCTGCTTTTTCTTCTTCTTCGTCAGTGGGGATTGCCCTTAGGACTTAGTATCCTTTGCGTTTTTCTGACAACTGTGGATTTGGATTATCAACGAAACGCTAATGTAGCAAGAATGGATATGCTCAATCTTGTCCTTTTGCTGGCAAGCATTTTGACTTTCACGGACGGGATGAAGCGTCAAAACGATTTAGCCTTTTTAATTTCAGGCATTTTTGGGACGCTATCGGTTCTCACTCACCTAATCTCTGCTCCTGTCGTCTTTTTCCTTTTCATGATTTTATTAGTGCGCCGATTAAAAAAACAAGCACTTTGGTTTCTTCTACCTTTGCTCTTGGGTCTTCTTGGATGGCTAATTTATGCTCTACAAGATTGGGAATCTTTCATTGGGCAAATGGCATTACAATTTCAGCGAAAAAGTGAGCGAGGTTTCTTAGAAAGGTTTCTTTTAGTTTTCTCCATGAAACGCTTGATGATAGTTTGGTTAGTTATGCTCTTAGCCACTGCCATCGCCTTTAAGTTCCGACGCTCACCTATGATGGTCTGGCAAGCCTTCATCATTGGTTTTTCATACCTATCAACAGTTTTTGGTCAGGAGATGTGGTATATCGGCTGGTTTGTTCCTTTCGGTTACCTAATGACAGTATTTTGGCTCAACGCTTCCCTTCGTATTCCCACCATGCGAATAGTTCTTTTGGTAGCAGTTTTACTTTGGTCAGTTAATCGGTTCGCAATAATTTGGAAAGTTTTACAGGAAATACCTATAGCTAAAAGTGACACTTCACTGCTCATAAAGGACTTATCACAACTTTTGCCACCCAAAAGCACGGTAATAGTTTATAGCATTCCCGACCCTTACTTACCACTTAGCCAAAATCGCCCTGATTTGAAACTATTTCAACTTAGCCCTACACCGATGCAATTTGAAGCACTTCAAAGGCTCAAAAGAAAAGCCGATTTCTTTCTCGGCTTATGGGAATTAGGCGAACCTTCTGGAGTATTAAGCGGGGCTCCTCAACCTCAATTCCGCTCATGGACAATACGTTCCACTTTAAGTCCTTTCCCTCTTCGCATTTGGTTAGTGCCGCTGTCAAAAATTCAGCATTGAAAATCAATTCTATACTCCGAGATTGGTAGGTTTATTTGGTGCTGGCGAGTTTTACGAGCATTGTCTTTGGTTAGTGAATTTAGGGGTGCATGAAATTCAGTTAGCGAGACTGAAAATTTTTTCACTGTTTAGGCAAAGGGCGAGTTAGCCTCTGAGTTTCGTATCGCAGCCGCTTTGTTCCTGTGCTTGTCATTTGCTGACCTTCTTCAAGTCGCTTTGCTTCTTCAAGGGCAACTGTCGCTAACTCCTGTTCTCCGACACTTAGCAATCTTGTTGCCGATTGACGCAAAAGCCTTGTGGCTGTCCCATAGTCACCTGCTTTCGCCGCTTCAAGGGCACGAGTTTGCAACTTAAAGGCTGTTGCCTTTTCAACCAAGTTCATCACACGAGGATTAATTTGTTGGATAGCCTGTTGGTCATCAGTAAACTCAACGATGATGTCGGTTTTGACTTTTTCGCCGTAGCGATTTTCGTGAGGCAAATCGTAGGTCAATTCTGCTTGTGCGATTCTGAAAGTGCCTTTCGGCTTAGTTGCGACGGAAAGTTCAACCAAGATTGATTGTCCTTCGTCCCTTTCCAGATCGCCTAAGGACACTTGGACATCCCTGTCGGAAATTGGTTGATAGCCTAAATTAGCAATTAAGGGCAAAATCCGCCAAACTTGGCGTGGCGCAATGCCTTGGGCAAGTTTTAGGGTTAAGTGAGAATTTCTGGCGACGACTCGCTTTGCGCTTCTGACCGCAAATTGGAAGTGCTGCAAGATTTGTTCAGGTCGCTCAATGAACTCTGAAAACCCTCCAAGGCTTTTAGTAGCGTTTGCTAAAGTGTCAAGTAAATCTTCGTTCCAATCTTCACCCAATCCAAAGGCATAAAGTGGGACACCTAACTCCCTTAGTTGGTTTGCCAACTTTTGGCATTCATCTTCATCGCCATAAGTCTGACCATCAGTTAGCAGCACCATTCGTGAGACTCTATCAGGTGTCAAATGCTTTTGAAGTTCTTGGATGCCAAGTTTCATGCCTTTGCTCATTTCCGTTCCGCCTCGGTCAGTAATTGTTTCAATTTGGCGCTTCAGTTGGTTTTTGTCGGAAGCAGTCGCTGCTGAGACGAGAATTTCCGCTCGGTCATCAAAAATGATGATGCTGATAATGTCGGTTGGGTCAAGTTGATCAATGACCATTTTAACTGCTCGCTTTAAGTTTTCAATCTTCTCTCCAGCCATTGAGCCACTCCTGTCAAGGACGAAACAAAGGTTCAAAGGAGCAGACTGAGGAAGCCCTTCACCAACAGGAATAACTTCAACGAGTGCATATTGAATTTGCGGGGACGAGTTGGCAAGCATCTTTGGTCTCGCCAAAGTTACTGCCAATTTAACTTCGTCAGCCATATCTAATCCCTCCTTGTCCAAAACAAAACAGTAGCACAAAAGACAGAGAAGGCAAGGCTTTGATTTTCAGAATTTTAGCGAATTAGCCTAACAGGTTTGTGATGAGGTTTCCAAAAATTCGTGATAATCTTGTTGTAAGGCAGTTTTTAGTTGGGCGAAACTTAAGAGCACTTTGGAAAGAGAAGGGAAGGACGAAAGTTATGCTTGAACTGCAAAAGTTGAAAGAATTGGCGAAGGAATGGAGAGGGAAAAAAGTGCTCGTTCTTGGCGACTTGATGCTTGACGAATATATCATCGGCGTTGCTGAAAGAATTTCTCCTGAAGCGCCAGTCCCCGTGATTTTATGCGAACAAAGAAGTTACGGTGCTGGAGGAGCAGCGAACACAGCGATAAACCTGATTGCTTTGGGCGCAGAAGTTATAATTTGCGGTCTTGTAGGTAATGATTGGGCTGGCGAAAAGTTGAAGCAAATTTTGAGCGAAAGCGGCGCTGACATAACTGGAATTTTGATTGACCACAGTCGCCCAACAACTCTCAAAATTCGCATCGTAGCCCAAACCCAACAGGTTGCACGAGTTGATGTTGAAAGTAGAATGCTTTTGAACGGTAGTATGGAAGCCTCTTTGCGTGGAATTGCCCGTGAATTGGGGCGTGGTTGTGACGCTATCGTCGTTTCTGATTACGCAAAGGGTGTCGTCACATCGGGCTTGCTTTCTGGATTGCGTGAACTTAAAGGTCAAACTTTGCTCATATCAGGACCGAAACCGAAAAACATTTGGCACTTTGCTGGATTTGATTACTTAAGCCTTAACCGAAGCGAGGCTATGGCTTCGGTTAACGGTGTAGAATCTTTCATTGAGGCTGGCAAAAAAATTTCAAGTCAACTTGAACTTCAAGGGCTTGTCATAACGCTTAGTGGTGAAGGCTGCGCTTTATTTGCAAATGGCGAGCAGTTAGTTCAATTGCCAGCACTAAGGGTTCAAGTTTACGATGTTGCCGGCGCTGGAGATACTTTCCTTGCAGCCTTGACGCTCGGTTTAGTTGCTGGTTGTGATTTTGTTGATGCAGCGAAAGTGGCAACAGTAGCAGCAGCGGCAGTCGTCCGAAAAGTCGGAGTAGCCACAACTACTGTTGATGAGATGCTACAATTGCTCAAAGGCGCAATTTAGACTTAGCCCTTTATTCAAGATAGGACTTATGCAGTTGGCGTTATTTTTTAGGGGCGGACGGAAGTCTGCCCAAAAACATCGCAAAAATTCAACAAAAATCAGGCGGATTTCATCTGCCTTTAACTTCAACTGCGTAATTCCTACAAGAGTTTGTTGTTGCAATCTTAGGGTTTGGCAATGCCCAACTGAATTTCAGCAAGCCATTAGATTTGATCTGCGGTGAGAGAAACTAATGAAAGCGACTTAAATCAATTGGGTGAAACGAGATGGAAGGACTTGAAAGCATAAAAGCAAAAATCAAAACCCTTGAGCAATTATTGCCCATTATTGACGATTTTAGGCGACAAGGGAAGAAAATTGTTTTCACGAACGGTTGTTTTGACTTAATCCATATAGGTCATGTCAGTTACTTGGCTCAAGCGAAATTGCTTGGCGATGTCTTGATTGTCGGTCTTAACTCCGATAGTTCAGTTCGGGCACTCAAAGGCGAAGAACGCCCTTTGATTCCGCAAGAGGAGCGGGCGATGCTTTTAGCCAGTTTTGCTTCAGTTGATTTTATTGTCCTCTTTGACGAACTAACACCTCATCGTCTTATTGAGGCTATCAAGCCTGAAATTCATGTCAAGGGAGGTGACTACGCTGAAGCAGATTTGCCTGAGGCTCCTTTAGTTCGCTCCTATGGAGGTCAAGTAGTCATTTTGCCGAAAGTTGAGGGACGGTCAACTACGGAATTGGTTTCCCGAATACGAAGTAGGATTGCTGTCAATCAAATCAAATTGGTTATCGGCATAATTCCAGCGAGATATGCTTCTATGCGATTTCCTGGTAAAGTCCTCGCTGAACTTTGGGGCAAAACTATTGTCCAGCATGTATACGAGCGAGCAAAACAAGCGAAAACCCTTAATGATGTCATCGTAGCGACAGACGACGAGAGAGTTAGAAGGACAGTTGAAAATTTTGGCGGCAAATGCATTATGACTTCGCCCGAACATCCTTCAGGAACTGATAGAATTGCTGAAGTTGCCTCTCAAATTGAGTGTGATGTCGTGGTCAACATTCAAGGCGATGAGCCTCTCATTGCTCCAGAGGCAATTGATGCTGCTGTCCAACCTTTTATTGATGCACCTTTTTTGAAAATGACGACTCTTGCGACGCCTATTGTTGACGAAAGCGAATACACGAACCCAAATGTTGTCAAGGTAGTTGTTAACCGAGAGGGTTTCGCCCTTTACTTCTCACGCTCACCCTTGCCTTTTTTCCGATTGCAAAGCAAGATGCCAGAAACGCCTAACTTTTTCATTCCCCCAAACGCCCCTGTTCGCCCGCTGCGGCACATTGGGCTTTATGCTTACCGAAGAGAGTTTTTGCTTCAATTTGCAAAATGGTCTCCTACGGAACTGGAACGAACTGAAGGGTTGGAGCAATTGAGGGCTTTAGAACACGGTGTCCCTATAAAAGTCATCATCACGAATTACCGAAGCATCGGAGTTGACACTCCAGAAGACTTGGAGCGATTGGAGAAGATGGGAAAGCAAGGCAGTGAATGAAACTATAGTTTTGCACATATTGGAACGCTCTACTTAAGTTGGCTTTCAAAAACTTGTTTAGCAATTATGGGCTGAGGCTAACGGTGTGATAGTGCTTATCAACAAAATTTAGTAAAGAAAAGCAAAAATTTGGCTACTTGCAAGTTTGGTGAGCGGAATGGAAGAAGTGAAGGCTATTCCGATAAATTTTGAAAAGGTTCAAGTTGAAGCGAAGTTTCGTTGGTTTGTTTTTATAATAGCGTTTACTTTGGTGATGGCTTTTTCAGTTTTCAGCGGTTGGGCTGCTCTGCTTAGGCATGAGATTTTGGGAACGGGTTATCTGCCAAGAGGGATTGTTCCTTTGTTTCTGCTTGTGGTGCTCTTCAACTCCATTGTCAAGATGACATTTCCAAAGTTTGCCTTGAGACGAAAGGAGTTGATTTTTGTCTTTGCCATCTTGACATCAATTGCTGCTATCCCAGGTCAAGAGTTTGGCATTCACTTTTACCTCAACTTGCTTGGTCTCGTCTATTACAGTTCGCCTAAAAGTCAATGGTTCAATCTTATCACGCCTCATTTGCCATCTTGGCTTGTGCCTTCCCTGCAATTTCGTGACCCTGCGATTTTGTGGGCTTATGAAGGCATGCCAGCAGGAGCGAAGCCACCGCTTAGCGAATGGCTTATCCCTTTGATTTTTTGGACGCCATATTTGTTTAGCATTTACGCTTTGATAGTTTGCCTTTGCGGTTTGGTGGCTCGCCAATGGGAAGAACACGAAAGGTTACTTTACCCTTTGACCCAAATCCCGATTGAACTTGCTGGCGATGAAAGGCAAATCTTGCCTAAGGTTTTTTCAAGTCTGTTTTTCTGGCTGGGATTTTTCATTGCAGCAATTCCAATTTCAATGCGAGGCTTGCACCTTTACTTCCCTCAAGTTCCTGACCCGCTATTGCAACGAAGTTTTGCCCAACTTTTTGGTTTACCTGCTGGCACACCGCTTTTTGCTTCTGGACCTATGAGCGCTTTCAATGGTTTACAGGCTCATCTTTACCCTGAAATGATTGGTATCGCTTATTTGCTTTCAACGGAAGTTAGTTTCAGTCTTTGGTTCTTTTTGCTTTTGCGACACATGGAAGTTGCTATCCGAATAGCGCTCGGTGTTGACATGTATCACTCTGAATTCCTCGCTTTTCAATCCATTGCCTCTTACACTGTGATGGCATTAGCAATTTTGTGGGTCTCAAGGCGTTACCTATTAGCGATAGTTTCGGACTCAGTTCAATGTTGTTTGAATTGCTTTTCAAAAAAGTCTTCCTCAATGCCACCTGAAGGATGGGCTTTCTTTGGCAGCATTTTGGTTTTCGCAGGTTTGATTTGCTGGGCGAAGGTTATAGCGGGTGTCTCAGCGTTTTGGGCTGCTGCAATGCTTTTTGGGCTTTTGGTTACATCTTTGGTTGTTGCGAGAGTTGTGTCGGAGGCAGGGATTTACATCTACTCAGCACCTTTTAGGGTTAACCAAGTGCTTTTTGACATCTTCGGCAAAGACCGAATTGGTGCAAGGAATGTTGTTTTGATGACGGCAATGAGTTGGGTTCAAATAAGGAGCACAGCCACGATGGCTTCTGGCTACATTGTTAACGCTTTTAGGTTAACTAATCTTGCTGGACTTTTGCGTTCGTCGTCTGCCTTTTGGATGTTGGCAGCAATTTTGCTTTGTCTTCTCGTTTGTCACTTGACTATCCCAACAGTAATTTACACTTACAGCGTTTCCAAATTGAGTTGGTGGGCGCAAAATTCTTCTTTGAACACAACGAATTTGATCGCTCAATATCTGACAACAACGAGACCACTAACAGTTCACCATTGGCTTGGATTGTTCATCGGCGCACTTACTTGCTGGATGCTCATAAAGATTAGGTTGACATTCATCGGCTTCCCTTTGCATCCTTTGGGTTTTGTCGCTTGGTATGGCTGGCCGATAGACCGTTATTGGTTTTCAATCCTTATCGGTTGGGCAACCAAATTGGCGATTTTGAAATATGGTGGTTTCAAAACCTTCCATCGTTTCCGACCTTTGGCTTATGGTCTCATCGTTGGTGGGACAACAACCTTGACTTTCTGGATTTTGCTGCGCCTTTTTTATCAAACTGCAGCGAGTATAATCGTTGATTGACTTTCTTCGTTAGTTTTTTTCTGCAAATGCCGTCAATATTGATGGTCTAACGAAAAGCCATCAAATTTGCACAGAAATGCCTTCATTTGCTTCTGCTGCTTCATAGGCTGCTATCACAACTGCTAAACTTTTTCGTCCTTCTTCGCCGCTGGTCAATGGTGTCTTGCCTTCTTTGATGCATTCGCCGAAGTGGCGAATTTCGTTGACAAAACTGTCCTCTTCAGGCAAAGGTATTTGAACGAATTTGCCTTGCCATTCGGGAATTTTTTCGCTGGCTACATGCAAACCTGAGACATTGTGCAAACTTCCTTCAGTGCCATAAAGCCAAAGCAATTCATACCAAGGCGAAGATGGAGCGGCATAAACCGACCAGTTACAAGTCAACTCACCGATAGCACCATTGGCAAACTCAAAAATCGTCACTGATGCTGCTTCAACTTCGTTACTGAAGCATTCAGGCAAGATGACTTGCCGATGCCAAACCTTAACGATTTCACCGATGAGCCATCTTAAAATGTCAACTCTGTGTATGCCAGAACCTATGAGCACACCACCGCCTGCCGTTTCTTTTCGCCAAAGCCAATAATTCTGACTAATGCGGACAAACTGGTTATGGTCGGCACGAGCCAAAAAGATGCGACCCAAGAAACCTTGCTCAACCAATTCTTTTGCTTTTCGGTAAACAGGCATGTATCGCTCATTGTGGGCTACCATTAAGATAACGCCAGCCCTTTTGGCAGCCTCAATCATCGCATCGGCTTCTTCCAGTGTGTTGGCGATCGGTTTTTCAACGAGCACATGTTTGCCCGACCGAGCAGCAGCAATAGTAACTTCAGCATGCAAGTGATGAGGCAAACAAATGTCAACGGCGTCAATGTCATCACGAGCGATAACTTCACGGTAGTCAGTTGTCACAAATTTCGCATTCAACTGCTTCGCTCGCTCTTCTGCCATTTCCTTCCGTTCATCGCAACAAGCGACAACTTCAAAGAGTTCTGGCGATTGCAAATACCCACGAGCGTGTGCCCTTGATATTCCACCACAGCCAATCAATCCGATGCGAATTCGCTCCGCCATTTTTCATCCCTCCAGATCAAAAATTTACGAAAATTTCAAAGGAGTCTGAACCTTGAACAGTTTTGCCCAATATTTCTTCGGACATACGCATTTGGTATTGCTTTGTAGGATGCGGGCGATAGTCCGCCCGAAAAATTATTGCAAAAACTTAACGAACCAAAGCGGATAACTTTAACTCCGCAACTTCTAATTCTTAAGAACTTTGCGAAAATTGAACCATCAAAGTGAACATTCCAAAAACGAGAGAATGTAGCAATATGGGCGCTAAGCATGATTTGGTTCGCCAAGCAATTAGGCACAATATTACACCTGCAAGGAAAGAGCCAACTAATTCTGGAAAAGGTTTGCCCCAATGGCTGAGCCCGAACAAAAGAGTTGAAAAACCTATTGCAGCCCAAACCTTTAGTTTTTTCGGTAACAACTCGTTTTCGGTTGGTTTGCCTGCTATTCCGAAAAGCAAAAAGCCCCTAAACAAAAACTCCCAACCAATCATGTAAGCGAATAGCGAAAGCCAAAAAAGAAATGGCGAACTTTTGTGAAAGGAGACAATCATTGAGTAGTAAGCCTGAAACTCAGTCTGAAAGGATGCCCAAAGCCCGAACCCGAACATGATCAAAAGACCGAGCAAAATGCTTGCAATCCCAAATCGCCAGTCGCCCAACCTTAATCCCAAATCTTTTGCCTTCAAACCCAAAGCAAGGGAAACACCCAAAGGCAGTAGGAGACCACAAAAGAAACCCCAAAAACTCCATTGAACCCAATGAATGCGTTGGTTGTAAGGTGCAAAGTAGCAAGCGAGCGTCAGCAGAACTCCGTTAACGGCTATCACAAAGGCTTTCGCAGCATCAGCCATTTTCAACCGCTCCTTTCATTGACCGCAAAGTTTCTGATACAACTTCAAAACCTTTTGCACATACCTTGGCGTGATGTTGTTTTGTGGAATTCCACCTGCTTTGATGACAGCATTCGGACCTGCATTGTAGGCAGCCAAAGCAAGTTCAAGAGAACCAAACCTGTCAAGTTGTTGACGAAGGTATTGAACACATCCATCAATGTTTTGAACGGGGTCGTAAGGGTTAACTCCAAGCCCAGCAGCAGTTTCAGGCTTTAATTGTCCAAGCCCTATTTCGCCTTTCTTGCCAACTGCCTCTGGCTTGAAAGAAGATTCGCAAGCGATAACTGCAACAACCAAGCGAGGGTCAATTCCCCTTTGTATGCTTGACCTTAGAATTGAAGCGGCAATGATTTCGGCTTGTTCATCGGGCAAGTTGGGATTAAAAAACTTTGCAGCAGCCTTATAATGTGGCAGTAGCCTTTTCACCTCTGTCTCAACAGGGTCAATAGTTGCAATCCTTTCCCTCAAAGAGTCTAAACCTCTTGAAGCCAATTGCTTTTCCCTCAAATTGAGTGCAGAGCCTTGACGAGAAGGTGAAGCAGGTGCGCTCGGTTGCGGGTTTATGTTTTGCTGGCTTAGCACGGAAACTGGCGATTGTGAAGAGACATGATAGATGAAAGGGTTCGTCGCAATTTCAGGTGGCTTATATGGGCTTATCTTTTCAATCCAAAAACTTCCATCAAATTCACGCTTATAGTAAATTGTCACATCAATCCCACTGCGAACCCATTGAGGCATTTTGTCTGGATGAGTGTGTAGGAAAGTCACAATTTGGTTATGAGATAAAACAGCCACAGTTACTCTGCTAAGCCCGACGATAATTCCCTTGATAGTTCCATCCAACCTTTCGGTTGAACTTAAGTCATTTTCTTGTGACCAACCAAAAGGACTACAAACCAACAAAAAAGCCACTCCCAAACTAAACCGATATCGCACAGCCATCACCCTCCAGTGACCAAGAGAAGCAAAAATCCAACAATCAGGCAGATTTTATCCGCTACTACCTTCAATTGCTCAGCCTAAAGGATGACACACAAAACAATAAAAAGTCAACACTCCTTAGGGCTTAGGCGGTTGTGAATGTTTTGTAGGGGCAGACAATAGTCTGCCCGAAAAAATCACTGCAAAAATTCAACAAATCGGGCGGATTTCATTCGCTACATCCAACTGAGTAACTCCTAACTCAATTTCCATGCTGATGTCAAGGGCAGGTGCAGAATGAGTTAGAGCACCAACAGAGATAAAATCAACACCAATTTGAGCGATTGCCTCAATGTTTTGCAAATTAACCCTCCCTGAAACTTCCAAAAGCGGTCTCCTTTTGCCTTTACCTTCACACCATTCTTCAATGAACTTAACAGCCCTTTGCAATTCATCAAGGGTAAAGTTGTCAAGCAGAATTGCATCTATATCGCATTCAAGAGCCTCAAGGATTTGCTCAAAGTTTTGGACTTCAACTTCAATGCGCAAGAGATGATGGGCTTTCGCTTTAACTCTTTTGATTGCTTCGGTAATGCTTCCAGCAACTCGTATGTGGTTGTCTTTCACAAGCACACCATCAGAAAGGGAAAAGCGGTGATTGAAGCCTCCACCGCATCGGACAGCATATTTTTCCAAAGCACGAAGCAAAGGCGTCGTTTTTCTCGTATCAAGTATTCGGACACCGTAAGGCATGACCCTTTCAACAAAATTTCTCGTCAAAGTGGCAATGCCAGAAAGGCGCTGAAGAAAGTTCAAAGCAGTCCTTTCGCCCATTAAAAGTGCTTTCAATTTACCTTCAACTTTCGCAATAGTTTTGCCTGCGTCCAACCAATCGCCGTCCTTAACGAAAGTAGTTGTCACTGACTGCTCATCAAGTAAGGTGAAAACCCTCTCAATGATAGGCAAGCCACAAATGACTCCATCTTGTTTCAGAACAATGACGGCGCTTCCCTTTTGATTTTCCGAAACGATTGCTTCCGTTGTGATGTCGCCAAAGGGCAAATCTTCTTGTAGGGCTTGGAGAATCAAATCGTCAAGCCATTTCATTTTTCTCGCTTCCTCCCCATGCAAAACTTTTGATGTTTTTAGGTCTTAATCAATGTTGGAGCGAAAGATTAGTCTCAGTGGCAATTGAGACCTAACTGAAATTATAAGGTCAAATTTCATCCGTTCCTTCCAATCCGCTTCCTTCCTTTGCCAAACTTGGCATTGACTAAACTTGCGACAGTGTTAAACTTTTTGCGACAAAAGAGATGCGAGTGAAGTCTCAATTTTGTTAGGTTGGAAGGTTGCTTAATTGATGGGTTGAAAGTGCAGCGGTAAAGAGAATTCTGTTTTATCTGTGAAAGGATTGATAGAAGGGTTATAGTAACAAAGCCGTGAGTAAAGAGCGAAAAACCTTCAAGCAAAGAGTTTCGCTTTCCTTAATCATTCTCCTTTTGCTGCTTGCTCAAAGGCATTCAAGGTCAAGCGGGCAGTTCTTTCCCATGAAAATTGCTTCACTCTCTCAAAGCCTTTTTGCCGAAGGGTTTTTCGCACATCTTCATTCTTCAAAATAAAATTCAGTGCATCCGATAATGCCTCCACACTTGTTGGTGGGAAAGTTATTGCTGCATCGCCCACAACTTCTGGAAGCGCAGGCGAGTTGCTGCAAATAACGGGCGTTCCACATGCCATCGCTTCTAATGGTGGCAAACCAAAACCTTCAGCCAATGAAGGATAGACAAAAACTTCAGCGCCACTCATCAAAGGTGGCAAGTCATCGGCTGGAACATATTCAGTGTGAATTACACGATTTTGCAAACCCAAACTTTCTATTTCAGCAAAGACAGGTTCACTATACCAACCACGAGCACCAACCAAGACAAGGAGATGAGGAAAGTCTTTACGAATTTTAGCGAAAGCATGCAAAAGAGTAATCACATTTTTGCGAGGCTCAATTGTTCCGACGAAAAGAATGTAAGGCTTGCTCAAACCATATTTGCTCCGAATACTGGCGATGCTTTCGGGAAGTTGTGGGTAAAAACGCTTGTCAGCAGCGAGTGGCGTGACAGTAATGCATTGGGAGTTAAAACCCAACCACTCAACTAATTGCCTCTTAACGGCTTCCGAAAAGGTGAGCAAATGCTTTGCTCTCTTTGCCCAAAGCAAGGTGAGTAGACTTACACGAACAGAAGTTGGAAGGTGAAAGTGAGGCAAAGTCAAAGGCGTTAAGTCAAAGATCGTCAAAACTAATGCCCCTCTCCGATGAGGCAAGAAAGGATAGAAAGGCGAAAAGTAAACTTGAGGGTTGTTGAAAAGCCAATCGGCTAAGGGCAAAAAAGCAAATTTCAAAAGGAAGGAACGCATTTTGGGGTGATGAAAAAGACGAGTTGGAAAACGAGTTAAATGCACTTGCACTCTGTCAGACAAATCCGAAGGCGGTTGAAAAGGGCGAAGGTAAGGTGGCATTTTGACCATGCAACCATGCCAAACAATGTATCGGTTTTGGTCATCAATTTTCAGCAAGGTTTTAAGCAACTGACTTGTGTAAATGCCTGGTCCTGTTGGGCGATGGAATATTTCTAACGGCGCATAAAATAGGATGTTCACTGGTTCCATCACTCCTCGGCGCTAACTTTTTAGCGTCATTTGCTCACATCGCCAAAATAAGTATGGCTAACCAACTCTTTTCCGAACATTGAAGCCAAAAGAGTGGTGACGGATAAGTGTGTGTCCGCATTTGGCGCTTTCTCAAAAAGCCTTGGTCGACTAAAAAACAATCATTGCGCTATCATTTCAAGAGAGTTTGGAACTTGATTTTTCCTTTCCTCCCCTACCTGTCCGTTTGACCTTTGGGGCATGGTTTTTGACTTGGAACGACCTTTTTGGTGATGGCATTTTCATCGCTTGTGACCACGAACCTAAAGAACGAACTTTCGTGTAAAGTTTTTTGAGGGAAGGGATGACCGACATAGATACTGGCGCTCACCAAGGCTTTTACACTTTGCTATCGTCACTGAAGGTTGGTCCTGAAGGGAAATTAATTGCTTTTGAACTTTCCCCGAGGGGACGACAAAATTTGATTTGGAACTCGCATTAAGGGACTTGGCTTCTATTGGTTCGTCCCCATTGGGGACGGGAAATTGTCTCCTTCATCCGATGACACTGAAACCTTTGACAGTAACTTTGTAGCAGTGCCCGAAGAACGAATAAGAGAGATGACAACTTTTATCATTGAGCAGACCTTGAGGTGAAAATGTGAAATGGCTCATATAGCCTTAGATGCCAGACCCCTTGTCAAAACCAAAAGGACAGGGGTGGAAAATGTTAGTGCTCAGTTTGCCCGATTGATATTGAATGCGACTGACCGACACATTTGGCACTTTTATTTCACAGAGCCACCTAAAGAAACTTTTTCGCCTTTTATTCGTTGGCGCTATTATCGTGGTCCTGCATGGATGCGCCTAATTGTTCCCATCTGGCTTTGGTGCGACCGCATTGACCTTGTGCACTTTTACCTAAGTTATGTCCCAACTTTGGCTCGTTGGACACCTGCTAAGACTATGGTGACAGTTTGCGATGTTATGTGGTTGGATGACATAAACTTTATTGACCCACCTAGCCGAAAATTCATACTCAAAGGGGTTCTACCATCGCTTCAAAAACGCACAGACCATTTTATTGCCATCTCGGAAGCCACTAAACTTGAATTGATGAGCAAATTGGGAATCCCCTCAGAGCGCATTAGCATTGTTCTGCCTTACACTGACGAAAGTTGGCGACCCTACCCTGATGCTAAGGAAGCAGTGCGAAAGTTTTATGGCTTGGACAAAGATTTTTTCTTGTTTGTTGGCACAGCAAAACCTAACAAGAATGTTGGACGGTTGTTAGATGCCTTTGCTGGGCTGCGGTCAAAGTATCCTGAAGCGCAGTTGGTTATGGCTGGTTTTGTTTTGCCCTTTTGGAACGAGACACAACGCATTTTGAAGGGAGAGCCAGGAGTCCGTTGGTTGGAATATGTCCCTGATGAACATTTACCTTTGCTTTACAGTTCATGCATAGCACTTGTTTCTCCATCAATCAATGAAGGTTTCGGGTTGCCGCTGCTTGAGGCGATGGCTTGTGGTGCTGCCGTTATTGCTGGGAACACTGGCGCTCAACCTGAAGTGGTTGGTGATGCTGGTTTGCTTGTTGAACCATTTAACACTGAAGCCATATTTGAAGCCATGTTGGCTCTTTGGGAAGATGCTTCTTTGAGAGCCAAACTGAAACAAAGGGCAATTGAGCGGGCAAAAATTTTCAATATGCAGCAAACTTTATCACAACTTTTGAGTGCTTACGAAGAAGCCTTGAAGTTAAGATGAACGCTCAGTTTTTAGGTGACAGAGAAATGACTTGCAAGACTTTGAGCAAAAGCGTAAGGGTTGAAGGCATAGGTTTGCACACAGGCGAAAAATCAGTAGTTTGGCTTCATCCAGCCGATACTCAGACAGGGATTTTGTTTTGTGTCAGAAATTCACAAGGGGAAGCGACAATTCCTGCCTTCGTGCCTTTTGTAGCGGATACTAAGCGTCGTGTTTCGCTTCAAAAGGATGGAGTGACAATTCAAACAGTTGAACACTTGCTGGCAGCATCCTTTGGCTTTGGTTTGACCGATTTAATCGTTGAGGTTTACGGCTCTGAAATTCCTATTGGCGATGGTAGTGCGCAAGTTTGGATTGACGCTTTTAAGGAAACAGGAACGGTTGACTTGGGCGAAATTGCTCCCTTTTTCGTTCCTCAAAAAGTCTCAGTTGAATGTGGCGAAGCGGTTATGGTTGTTGAGCCAAGTGATGACTTCAAAGCCCATTATGTTTTTGTAACGAAACACCCACTGGTTGGTGTGCAAGAGGCGAGTTTTGATTTGCAAACTGACGACTTTGCAAAGGAAATTGCACCAGCGAGGACTTTTGGCTTTATTGAAGAAGTTCAAAACTTGTGGAAGCAAGGTTTAGCGAGAGGCGGAAGTTTAGAAAACGCAATTGTCGTCTTTACCGACCGTTATTCAGCACCACTTAGGTTTAACAATGAACTTGCCCGACACAAGTTGTTAGACTTAATGGGCGATTTGATGCTTCTTGGATTTAGGCTTAAAGCGAAAGTTCAAGCCCGTTCAAGCGGTCACACCTTGCACTTTAAGATGTGCCAAAATTTATGGCGACAGGTGGAACAGGAGGCGAGTGCGAGATGGTTGAAACACCGTGCAACTTGGATGTGAGGCAAATTCAGGAGTTGTTGGCTCATCGTTTCCCATTCCTGATGGTGGATAAAGTGATAGAACTTGAACCTGGTAAAAAAGCCGTCGGAGTCAAGTGTGTGACTTTCAATGAGTGGTTCTTTCAAGGTCACTTTCCCAACGAGCCTGTTATGCCTGGTGTGATGATTCTTGAGAGTATGGCTCAAGTTGGCGGAATAGCCATTTTGAGTGCACCAGAGAACAAAGGCTTGAATGGCTATCTTGTAGGCATTGAAAAGGCACGATTTAGACAACCTGTCTTACCTGGTGACCAATTGATTGTTTGTGCAGAAGTTACAGCCATCAAAACGAACATCTGTTTTGTTAAGGCTGAAGCCTTCGTTAACGACCGTTTAGTAGCAGAAGCGACAATGACAATGGCTTTGAGAATACAAGGGAACGAGTGAATTCTTTACCGCAAAATAAGTGCTAAAATGTTATGCGGTAATTTCAGTCAGGTCGGAGGGGTTGGGGAGCCAGGCACCCCGCCGGACTTGAAATCCGGGCGCCCGTGAAGAACGGGTTCGCGGGTTCGAATCCCGCCCCCTCCGCTGAATTTTTGATTTTCATTATTGGTTCTCTGCCGAAATTTTGTTGATGCCTCAATGAGCGACCAACAAAATTTGCATTAAAGAGCGAAAAAATTTTTTATTGTCGTCAGGAGAGTGGGAAGAAGTGAGTGAGGAGACTAAAAATCGTTGTAGGCTTAAAGATTTGCCACCTGAAATTCGCCCTCGTGAAAGGCTTGTTCGTGATGGCGAGCGTTCTTTGTCCAACGCTGAACTTCTCGCTATCATTTTGAGAACTGGAAACCAGAATGAGACTGCTTTGGAACTTGCCCAAAGATTGCTCTATCAGTTTGGCGGTTTGCAAGGTTTGTATCAATGTTCAGTGGCAGAACTTGCCAATATCAAAGGTGTAGGCATGGCAAAAGCCTGTCAAATCAAGGCTGCTATGGAGATAGGTCGCAGAACTTTTGAAAGTGGTCGTTCAGAAAAGGTGATTGTTCGCTCACCAAGGGATGCAGCCGAACTTGTTATGTCCGAAATGAGATACCTTGACAGAGAGCACATGAAAGCAATTTTGCTGAACGCAAAGAACATGGTTGTTGATGTCATTACTATTTCTGTTGGGACACTGAATGCATCTTTGGCTCACCCAAGAGAGTGCTTCAAAGAGGCAATCCGTCAAAGTTCAGCAGCAGTTATCTTCGTGCACAATCATCCAAGTGGTGACCCATCACCGAGCCCCGAAGACATTTCCCTAACAAAACAACTCTTTGAGGCAGGCAAATTGCTCGGCATAGAAGTCTTAGACCATCTGATAATAGGCGACGGTGTTTTCGTGAGCCTAAAGGAGCGAGGTTTGATTTGATTGTGAGGAGGGATTGACAAATGCTTACTGTTGTCAGGAAACTTTTGAGTGGTTTATCCCGCAATTTGGGGATTGACCTTGGGACAGCCAATACTCTCGTTTATGTGCAAGGTAAAGGTATCATGCTCCGTGAACCTTCTGTCATTGCCGTTGACACTGAGACAAGTAGAATTTGCGCTGTTGGTGAAGAGGCGAAAAGGATGGTTGGTCGAACGCCAGGGCGAATTGTCGCCCGAAGACCACTTAAAGATGGAACAATCGCTGATTACGACACCACTTTGAAAATGCTCAGTTACTTTATGCACCGAGTCCATCGTCGCCGCTATATGGTTTATCCAAGAGTTGTTATCGGCATTCCATCAGGATCAACAGAAGTTGAAAGAAGGGCAGTTATTCAAGCGGCAAAAGAAGCAGGTGCTATTGATGCCTATGTCGTTGAAGAATCTTTAGCAGCAGCGATAGGTGCTGGTTTGCCTGTCAATGAACCCGTAGGCAACATGGTCGTTGACATAGGCGGAGGAAGCACAGAAGTTGCTGTCATTTCTCTGGGCGGAATTGTTGTTGCTAACACCATCAGAGTTGCTGGCGATGAAATTGACGAGGCTATCATAAACTATGTCCGAAGAGCCTACAACTTGCTCATTGGCGAAAGGACAGCGGAAGAAATCAAAATCAACATCGGTTCTGCTTACCCTTTGGAAAAAGAACTGAAAATGGAAGTTCGTGGTCGTGACTTAGTAAGCGGATTGCCAAAGAGTATCGTTCTGAGAAGCGAAGAAATTAGGGAAGCCATTGCCGAACCTGTTAGCCAAATTGTTGATGTAGTCAAGTTAACTTTGGAACAAACTCCACCTGAACTTGCAGCCGACATTATGGATCGTGGCGTTGTTTTATGTGGTGGTGGCGCTCTATTGCGTGGGCTTGACAAATTGCTGAAACAAGAGACGGGAACGCCAGTTTACATTTCTGAAGACCCACTAAGTTGTGTCGCTCTCGGGGCAGGTCGCATGGTTGAAGATGAACTTTTCTTCAGAGCATTGGACGGTCGTGGAACATAAAGTCATTTCACTGATGACTTCTGAGGCGAAAGAGATGAATGTTCGCAGGGGAATTCAGCACCAACAACTGTCTGTAACTAAAGCCTTTTTCGGTGGCGTGATTTTCAGCATCATGCTTTTGGTCTTTGCCTTCAGTGGAAGAAATTTCATCGCTTCATTGCTGAACGCATTGAGGGCTGGAACTGTCAGTGCAATTTCGGCAGTATCTTATCTTCTGGACTCTGTAACTTCTTTGCCAAAACAATTCTTTCCTAATGCTAAACTTCAAAGTGAACTTAAACAACTTCGCTTCCAACTGGCAGAACTTCAGGCTGAAAGTTTGAGAATTCAAGAACTGACAGAGGAAAACCGAAGGCTAAGGCAACTTCTCGGTCTCGCTGAGAATGTAGGTCAACCATACATCGCTGCTGAAGTGATTGCTATTGGAGGCAGTAACTGGTTTCATACCTTCATCATAAACAAGGGAAGTAAAGATGGGATAATTCAAGGAGCACCTGTCCTTTGCCATAAAGGTTTGGTCGGTCGGGTTTGGGAAGTGAGAAATTACCACAGTGTCATTTTGCTCATCACTGATAGACATAGTGCTGTCGGAGTTTCACTGACAGAACACGAAGGCGTTCACGGAATTTTGAAAGGGACAGGCAAAGGTTTGTGCGAATTGGCTCATCTTTCCAGACATGTTATCCCTAAGAAAGGTGAAACCTTGGTCACATCAGGTTTGGGAGGAGTTTTTCCGAAGGGAATCTCTGTCGGTGAAGTTGTCTCTGTTAAGATTGAAACTGAACCTCCTACTGTTAAAGTCAAGCCACTTTTCCGACCAGATGAGTTGAGGGAAGTTATCGTTTTGACGAAACTGCCACCAATCGTTAATCAGTGAACCAAGCAATTGTTGCGATAATCAAGCAATAAAGACTGAACCAACGCAACTTTGCCATTTGGACAAATTTCAGTGTCCAATGAATTGCTAGCCAACCGACTCCTAATGCGACCAAAGAGGCGATAAAAAGTGAGCCAGCACTTACATTCAAACTGGCAACTTCTTTTGCCTCTAACAGGTTAGCACCCAACATCGCAGGTATCCCCACAACGAAGGCAAATCGCCCCGCTTGCTCTCGTCCCAACCCGAAAATCAGCCCCGTTGCTATAGTCGTTCCAGAGCGAGACAAACCAGGAAAGACAGCCAAACCTTGAGCGATGCCAACTAAAAGCGCTGTCCACCAATCCAAAGGTTTGCTGTTTTTTTGGTTTGCCGAAATTTGCTCGCTCACAAATAACAAAAATGCTGTCAGCAAAAGGAAAATTGCAACGAATTTTGGCGAACCGAAGGCTTGTTCTACCTTTCTCTCCAAAGCGATTGCGATAATTGCTGTGGCAAAATTTGCGATGATGATAAAGAAAAGCAGTTTCCGACCCTCATAGTCGCCCTTGAAAATTCCACGAAAAATTAACCATAGTTCGTTGCGAAAATAAGACAACAAAGCAATCAAAGTCCCAAAGTGAAGAAAGACCGTTACGGAAAGTCTGGCGCTTTCAGAGATGCCAAGCCAATGTTCAACTAAAGCCAAGTGACCACTGCTTGACACAGGCAAAAACTCAGTTAAACCTTGCAAAATTGCTAAAAGGACAAGTTGGAGAAAAGTAACTGTTTCCAAAACTCAACCCTCACTTTCGCTAAGATTGACAAAGCCGAAGGAAATAGCGATGAATTCGGACATCGTCGGTCAATTCAGGATGAAAAGTTGTGGCAATTATATTGCCTTGCTGGACGAAAACAGGCTTGTCATTAAATTCCGCCAAAACATCAACGCCTTCACCGACGGCTTCAATGACTGGCGCTCTAATGAATACACCTCGCACGGGAACTTCTCCCAACTTAGGAACATGGATGTCGGCTTCAAAACTATCTTTTTGCCGACCATAAGCGTTTCGGTTGACAACGATGTCAATCACTCCAATTCTCGGTTGATCGCTTTCAAGGATTGTTTTTGCCAGAACAATCGCACCAGCACATGTCCCAAAGGCTGGCAACCCTTCCTTTAATATCTCATGCAAAGCATCAAAAAGTCCATAGCGATTTCCCACTATGCCTAAAGTTGTGCTTTCGCCTCCAGGGATGATAACACCATCAACTCCTTCAAGGTCTTTCGGTAACCGAACTCCTTTCGCTTGGACATTCAACCTTCGTAACATTTCCAAATGCTCGGCAAAGTCGCCTTGAATTGTCACAACGCCGATGAGCATTGGTAGTCACCTCGTGCAATACAAAGGTTACTGCTTTCGCAAAAAGTTATTTTGCTACACAATAAAGGTGAATGAACAAGGAAACTTTACAAAGTTAACCTAAACTGGCGCTATATGCTCAAAGTTTGTTTTGTGCAAAAGAATTTTCGGATGATGCAAAATTGAAAAGTCCATCACATTTAAGGCTTGTCTTTTACGATGAAAGGTGGTGGGTTGATGATGAAAGGTGGTGGGTTGTTGTTTCTGGCAACAATGACAATAATTTGCGGGAATGTGGCAGCGCAAAGTGACATGCTTCCAATCTATGGAGTTCCATTTGCCGAAAAGTCACCAAAAATTGATGGGCAACTGGATGACGAATGTTGGCAAAATTTGCCGACAATGACTTTGCCCTTTGATTACTACGCCGTTGAGACTTCTGGTCGCCCTGTGGCAACGAAGTCACCACCAACTTTCGCAAAATTTTGCTACGACCAAAAGGCACTTTATGTCGCCATCCAATTGCAAGAGCAAAACTTGACGAAAACTCGCCGCTTCATCTTCGGAAGGGACGCCTATGACACTTGGACGGACGATTGCGTTGAGTTGATGCTTTCGCCAAAGGACTTGAGTTACCGCTTCAAGTTCACTGTCAACGCTAACGGCGCTCACTACGATGAAGTTGACTTGGATTTCACTCTCGTGCATCCGTCTTGGAATAGCACAAGTTGGCAAGCAGCAACAAGTCAAGGCGAAAATGCTTGGTTCATTGAAATTGCAATTCCCTTTCACGATTTAGGCGTGTCAACGCCTAAGCCCAAAGAAAGGTGGCGAGCGCTTTTAGTTCGCTTTCGTTGGGCAACAGGAAATTTTGAAGGCTCAAGTTGGACACCAACAGGTGCATTCAACCGACCGCACCTTTTTGGCATCTTGCAGTTTTTGAAGCGTGGCGAAAAGCCTTTCCATCGCAACCCTTTTGAACGATTGCTTCAATTGACCTTTGAAGATCACGACCAAAAATTACAGCCATTGGTGAGCGAATTTTTGGTGCGAGGAGGCGATCAGAAAATGAAAGCCAAAATAACAGCAGCACTAATGATGGCTTTGACAGCGACGAACGCTCCTACTGCTCTTTCGCAATGGTATCCCGCAGAAGGGCGACACGATGGCGCTTACTTGCACGAAGTCAAAACAGAATTCATCACGCCACACCTAACTTGGGCTAAACCTTACGCTCGCAAAAAACTTAAAGTCTTTTGCCTAACGCCTATGTCAATGGCGCCAAGGGAAGTTGTTGAGTTATGGCAAAGGCTTGACATTGACTTTACCGCTGCGACTGTTGGGATGCCCGACCGATTTGACCGAGTGGTTGGTTTTCTCGGACCTTGGGCTTTTTCCGTTCAAGGCTCAACCCGTGCGGAAAAAGAAGCAGAAATTTTGCGAAAACTCAAAAGCCCTTACGATGTTTTGGTCATCGGCGATGTCTCCTTTGACATCTTACCACCGAGCATCCAACTGGCAATTTTGCAACAAGTTGATGATGGCGCTGGTTTGGTTTATGTCTTTGACCCACGAACCAAATTGCCTTTGTTTCAAAAGCCTTCGGACGAAGATGGCGAACTTTTGTTCAACGGGTTGCCTTGGTCAATTTCGCCATCTTTGAGTGTTTTCAAAGACAAGCCCGATCAACTCCTTCGCAGGTTCAGGTTGGGCAAGGGACGAATTGTTCAAATCGCATGGGCGCACTACTCTTATCCGCACTATGGTGGGCATGGCTTCACTCCGCCTGAACCTTTCTCGCCAAGATGGCATTTTGACTACGAACATTACATGCAAACACTCATCAAAGCAATCCTTTGGGCAGCACCGACAGAAAAGCGTCCCAACATCGTTTGGTTGAAAGTTAGCGAAGGCTTCAAAGTCAATCAAAGCGATGGCGCAAAAGTTGAGTTTGCTTTGGCTAACCGAAGTCAGAAAAGTTTTCAAGGCATTTTGCGCCAAATCATTCGCAACCGCTTCAATGAAACTGTCGCTAAAAGTGAGCATCCCGTCTCCATCGGTGCAGGTCAAACTCAAACAGTGACCGTTTTCGTTCCAGCCAATTTGCCTGCTGGCGATTACGCTTTGGACTTGCAAATTTTCACTGCTGTCAAGCCTTTTTCCGTTGAGCAATTTGGCTCTTTCGGTTTTAAGGTTGAAGCACCATTTGCCATTGCTGCTTTCTTAGACGAGTTGAAGTTTTTAGACAGGGAGAAAGCAACAGAAGGGATTGTCAAGTTCAACTCGCCAGCACCAGAAAATGCCAAATTCCGTTTAAGCCTGACGGACACTTACAGGCGTTTGTTTTTCCGCTATGAAGCAATTTTGCCGAAAGGAAGTCAGCAGTTGAAAGTTCCAATTTCAGTTTCCGATGCGATGGCTCAAGGCATTTTGGCAAGGGGCGAACTTTTTGCCGGAAAGAACTTAGTTGATTTGGCTGTCAAGCACTTGTTTGCGCCATTTAGAGCGCCAACCCTTTCTGGTTTTCCGACTAACGAATTTGCTTCTTTGCTTTGGAACGGAATTTCGCACGGGCATACAGGTTTGGGCGTTTACGCTTTTGAGCAGGCGAGAAGAGCAGCTTCAACTTCACCTACGGCGGTGGCGAAACAACTTTTTGGGCAAACATGACATATTCGCTCATCGTCACTCACATCGGTCGTGGCGCTGATGAGCGTGGCTATCCAACAGACCGACAATTCAAAGGTGAAGATGCTTCAGTTTACAATCCCGAATTACTCAAAGCCTACACCGAGCCTTTGGCGAAAGAACTGCCAAAGTTCCTTCCGATGAAACCTTTGATTTACGGTTTGGGTGACGAAACTTATTTCAGTTACGATGCTGGCTTTTCACCTTACGACAAAAGGGCTTTTCGTGAATATGTTCGGCAACGCTATGGGACATTGGAGCGCCTTAACGCTGAGTGGGGAACTCAGTTTGCCAGTTGGGACGAAGTAGAGCCTATCCCTTACGAGCGATGCCGAAAGGAAGGAAAAATTGCTGCTGGCATTGACCTTCGCATGTTCAACGAACGCTCTTACGCTGACTTGCACGAAATGCTTCGCCAGTTCATCAGAAAGTTTGACCCGCAAGCGAGAACGGCTTCCGAGTTGGGAATGATTGGCGATGTGCCTTACTTTTTTGACCGAATAGACTTTTTCTGCACAACAACTGACAGAAGGTTGCATGAACTTTTCCGCTCACTGCCAAGAGTTAAAAACGACCCGCTCTTTTTGCTTGGCGATTGGTGGGGCGGTTATGTTTTCAATCACGGCGGTCGTGTCGGAGCAATTAGGCTTTGGCGACAAATTTTGCGTGGGCACGCAAACAGCAGTTGGTTCTTCTTCATCGTCCCAAGCGAAGAAGGTGCACTGGCTTGCGATTTGAGAATCGCTGAGTATGTGCAAGAGATGATGCCTGAGTTGCAAGAAATCGCAAACGGCATCGGACAGTTGATGGCGAATGCAAAAATCATTAGCGATGGCAATGCGATTTTCTACTCAACAGTCAACGAACATGTCCCGCAGTTTTATACGGCTTTTGATGGTCAACCTGCTGCTCAAGGCTCTATCATCGGAGTTTTGGACAAGTTGGGAGTGGGCTACGAGTTCGTCACAGAAGATGACATCGTAAAGGGAGCGTTAGACAAGGGCGACTACCAAAGGCTTTTCCTTGCTGGCTCAATTGCTATAAGCGACGAAGCAGCGAAAGCCATAGCCGAGTTTGTCAGCAATGGCGGAATTGTCATCGCTGATTTGGCAACTGGCATCATGAATGGCTTTGGGCGACTTTTAGGCAAAGGGCAACTGGACGAACTTTTTGGCATCGCTCGCAACAGTGCACCAAAGCCAGTCACCATCGTCATTAAAGGTTCGGTCGCTCTGAACGGACGAAAATGGACGACAGAAGATTTGCGAGTGCTTTCGGATGCCTCTGTGAAACCGACGAAAGCGAAGGCATTGATGCAAATTGATGGCGTGCCCTTGTTTGTTGTGAACGAGTTTGGCAAAGGCAAAGTTTTGCTTTGCAACTTCACTTTGCCTGGTGAAGACCATCCCGATGCAGCATCTTTGATGCAAATCATACTGAACTGGGCAGGGTTTGAGTTAACTAACTCTGTTGCGGAAAAATGGTTGCTTCGTCGCTTCCGTTTGGGTGGCTTGACGCTTCTAAGCGCTATTGCTTTGCCAGGAGCAAAGGATGTTAAAGTGCGCCTTTCTTCGCCTGCTTGGGTTTACGATGTCCGAAAGGGCAAAAGGCTTGGGCGCACCAACGAAATTGAACTTTCAAGCAAGCAGCAAGCGTGGCTTTTCGCTTTAGCACCGACAGGAACAGTGAAACTTTCAGCACAAACTCAAAAGATTGTCCGATGCGGACAAAAGTTGAATTTGCAGTTGAAATTGGAACATCAAGGCGTAAATGTAACGGGGCGAATTTTGCGAGTTCAAATCTTTCGCCCAGACAAAAGCGAAGCCGTCGCTTATCGCTGGTATCCGTCACTATCCGAACCACAAACAGAAATTTCAATCCCCATCGCTCTCAACGACCCAGTGGGACGATGGAGCGCAACAGTGACCGATGTGGCAACAGGAACGAAAGCGACAACTTTGTGGGAAGTGAAGCAATGATGACAAGCATCAATGTAGGGACAGGCAAAGCCTGTCCGAAAAACAAAATGGTAGGGACAGGCAAAGCCTGTCCGAAAAAATAATCGGGCAGTTTTCACCTGCAAATTTGAAGGAGTGATGGGACGATGAAAATGGCAATTGGGCTAATGAGCGCCATCAGTTTGCTACTGTTTTCAATGACTTTTGGTCAAATGCCAATGACAGCAGTTGTTGTAGAAACCGAGCAAGATGCTGGTCGTGGAAATTTGAAGCACATAGAGCGCTGGCTTCTTTTTCCAGGCGGCAAACTTCGCTACCAACGAACCTTCAACCCCGAAACGAGACAAACAGTGAGCGAGCGATATGACGATTACCTTCATGGGCTTGCATTTGCTGGCGAAGGAAGTGGTGGCAAATGGGGTTATCATTGGTCTGGCGGATGGGATTGGTGGCGTTGGCTCACTGTGACTGTTGAAAGAGATGGCAAAAAGCAAGATGTGACTGAAGAAGTTTTTCAAACTGCTATGGTCGTGCAAGAACAGGGCAAAAGGTTAGTTTTTGACGAAATTTGGCAGTTGGAAGACGGCTTCTTAGTCATTCGCTACTTGTTTGAAGCAAGTCAACCTGACTGGTTGTGGCTGGAAGTTGCTTTGGTCGGAGCAAAAAGGAGCAGGCTTGATAGAGTGCAAATTACTGCTTACCCAACTACTTCAACAGGACCGAGATACCGAAAACGATGGATGACAACCTTAACGCAAGATGCCACAACGGAAACAGGAAGGGGCTTGAAAGTTGCCAGTGAGTGGTGCATTGTGATGTATTCTCGTTATGCTCAAGAAGAACAAGGCTGTGTCGTTGTTTTTGACCCAAACGAGATAGCGGCTGGCATGGAAGCAGGTGGTGGCTATGGAATTGCCCTCTTTTTCAACCCATCGCCTAATGTCTCTCGTGTTCACTTTGCCCTAAATTACTTCAACCGAAAGCATTGGCGTGAAGCGGTTCGCCCCTTCCTTGAAAAAGCGCCACAAATTTTGCAGCAACTTCGTGCTATGCGATGGGATGCTCAACTTGAAGATGATGGTGATGCTTTGATTGAATGGCAACCTTTGGCTTTCTCAGAAAAAGCAATTTGGGTTCAAAAAGTTCGCTCAGTTTTCTCTTTGGCAAGTGAAGAAAGCAAAGATGCAAGGGAAGCCTTCACAACACTTCAAAATCTTTGGCAAAAATCGTCGGGTATGGAAAGAAGGCTGTTTGAAGTTGAATATTCTCTGCAGTGGCGCAAGTTTGTGACAGCGTTCCAAAAGGCATCAAAAGATGCTGTGAATACATTTGTGCATAAGAGATGACTGAAGGATGGGGCGTTGCCTGTTGCTAACAGGCTTAACTGTAGGATTAGCCTTTTGGCAGTATGCTGTCTATGGGCTTCAGAAAGGGGTGAGGACAAGCAAATGTTGAAAGCCAGTGAGTTCAAAGACTTCTCATAAGCAATTAAAGGCGAATTCAAAAACTCTTTTCGTTGACCGAACTCAACCAATCACTTCCAACTTGACTATCCCTTCCGATGTTCACTTGGCTCTCAATACATGGAGTTTCGTGACTTGGCTGTTGAAGGCGATCAAACCAAACCGTCAACCATTGCTTTCCTTTTTGCTCGTTCGGCAAAAATTGAATACACCAAGTATGCTCAATTTCAATCGTTGACAAATGTTCATGTCTATCTGCCTTCAATCCCACAGGCAAAAAACGGCAAAGGGACAGTTGCAGTTTACAACTATGCTGCTGAACTTTGGAGGGGTTGAAATGTTTACTTGATGTCGGATCACCCTTTGGTTTTTACTGGCTACAACATTTTTGGTGTCAAGTCGCCTTTCACTGAACTTTGGGCTGGCTATCCTTCTGACTTAAAAATCGTGACGAAAAAATCGGAGGGCAGGGTTACTACCCTGCCGAAAAAAATCAAAAATCGGCACACCATTAGTCGTGCTCTCCGATGGCTTGTCAGAAGGAGATAGTTTCTTTGCTTGAGAAGCAAAGCCATTATTTGTTATAAAGCGTTACTCAATTTTCACTTCATTGCTTCCCAAAGGATGTCTCCTTTCTCCCTTCGCACTGCTCCTTTGGATTCCACACCGCCATCGTCTTTCAAGTTTTCGCCGACGCTCCAAATTTTGAAGCCTTGTTTTAAGCGCTTGTAACGAATTGGTTTGCCGTCAAAAGGGTCAATGGGAACTGATGACAAGAATTTGGGCACAAGTTGGCTAAGGTTTTCGGGGTAGCGACCATGTTCGTGCCAATACAAGCGCAAAGCAATTGCCGTTTGAGCAATCCGCTGCATTGCATGATAATAGTTGGCTTTTTGAAAGAAGTTTGAAAAAGCGGGAACGAGCATTTTAGCAATTGCCTTTTCGTCCCAAACTAATTCCAAACCTGACAAGTTGACACTTTTGACAGTGTTCTCAACTTCACTTTGCCATCGTTCTTCAAGTTGCCTGATGGCTTCTTGGTCGTATGGTGCACCTTTGCGGGCTATGGCTATAACTTCATTTTGGTAATTCACCATCTTCAGGCAATTTTGAGCAATTAAAACACTTCGTGGCTTCAGCAAGACTGCCAAATTCACTTTGAATGGTTGTTCGCTCGCAAATAATCTGTGCAGCATTTTCTTTGAAGCCTTTCTCTGCATCCAATCACAGACGACGAAGGTGTAAACTCGTTCCGATTGGAGTGCTCTCACGAAATCTCGGTCAATATCCCACGATTTCAACTCTGCTATAAGTGAACGGTAAGATTGCAGCGAAGGATCAGCGTCGGACAAAACTTGTTGCAAACCATTGTAGGCAGTCATGTAAATTGAACCTTGAACAAGGAAGCCAATGACAAGTGATGGCTCATCGCTCATTCGCCTCACCAACTTCAAAATCGTCATGTGACTTTCAACTGCGCCATTAATGTCGC
>JANXCD010000004.1:35914-38268 GCA_025060305.1 Armatimonadota bacterium
TGCTTTCTCCATTTACCTTCGGCAGCCAAGAGCAATGCAAACTCTCGGAACTTGGAAAAATGCGGGAACATAACGCTCATTGGGTTCTCAACGCTCCAGTCAGTCATCCGCATGTGCGGGAAACTGAGCGCTTGACGGAAAGTTTGCAGTGCAGGTTGGGATGCTTGCAAAGTTTTTTGAACATCGTCAAGTTTGAACGGTTTGGTCGGTTTGATGCTGATGAACTGATAGACGCTGTCCCAAACTTGATGTGGCAATTGCTCTTTGGCTATATCAAGTTGAGCGATAGCGAGTCGGTAAAAAGGCGTGCCATTTCGTCTCAGGGTGACAGGTGGGAGCAAATCTTCAATTTTTGTTGGCTCGCCCAATTTCTGTAACCTTTGGAACTCTCGCTCCAATTGCCTTGTCAACGAAACTTGCCATAACTTGTAGGAAGCCCAAGCCAATAAGAGTAAAAGGAAAATCCATGCTAATCGTTTCCACTGTCTCATGACGGCGTAACCCTCTCTAAGTTGTTTTGGTATTTATGAGCAACTTGTCCACTTGTGAGACTGTGAAGTTTTCTATTTGACTACGATGCGATAAGTGTCAAGTTGAGTCATTTTCGTTGGGACGCCACCTTGGGCGTGGGCTTTCTTGAACTCTTCACTGTTGACCCAAGCACGGAAACTTGCTTCGTCTTTCCAGAAAGTCACGACCATAAATTTGTTCGCTGATTGTGTATGCTGCAGGACATAAACGCCCTTGAAACCTTTCGCTTTGTCAATGAGCCTTGCCCTCCTTTGGAATCGCTCAATGAACTCTTTTTCGTGACCTTCTTCAACTTCAACGGAAAATGCAGTAACAAATTGCGGTGGCTCTTCTTTTTGTAATTCCTGCGACTTAGGTTCATTTGGTTGGAATGCAACAGCAATGGCAATCACTAATGCTGCCAAAATGACCATCGTCCCAAAATGCATTTTTCGTCACCTCCTGAGCACAGTGAAATAGGGTGATTGTGCCGATACAATTTTATCTGGGCTCATTTGATTTGGCTTTAATCTCCTTGTTATTCACTAACTTAAGGCTGATGGAATGATTTGCCAATAAAGGTGCTTCATGTTTTGTTTTTGCCGAAATAGTGCTTTGTTTGGCTTGGGCAGGTGTGGCAGGTTTTCGTAATCAAAACTTGCGACAGTCGCTTCGCCACCATTGACTTCAGTGATGCAACCAACTTGACCGTTATATTTGCGCAATTCTTTGCCTTTTATTTGAGCAATGATGTTTTCGGCAATGATAAAGGCTTGCTTTTGAGCAGCCGTTAAGGCTTTAGGCGTCGCCAAGTTGGTGCAATCGCCAACATCTCACCATCCCTTTTGTCAACCTTGTGAAAGGTTGGATGAAGTCTGCTCACTTTTCTTTTTTCAGACAGGCTTTGCCTGTCCCTACATTTTGTCCAAACTTGTGTTAACTCACTGCGTAACTGAAAGGCGTTAGAATTTAGGGCGCTAACTGCGCCCATTCACCATCGGCTACACCTCACTCTGGACATTGGATCACAATTTCCTTGACTGCACTTAAAACTTCTTCTGGCGAAGGGAAACCTTTACCTAAAGATGCATGCCATCGTCTTACTATCAAAGCGTGACGGTCAACAATCAAAACGCCAGCAGTATCACTTTCAAGCCATTTTTGCCTGACTTTTGCATTCTCCAAAAAGCCTTGGTAACCTTCGGGCACGAAATCGCCTCTCCAAACGAGCCAAACTTTCGCTCCCCATTCGTCAAATTCTTTTAGCCAGTCGGAGAAATTTTGGCAAATATGCTTGCAAGCGAAGCAATGACTATCATGCAAGAAGACGAAAACATTAGCGACATGTTTTCGCCAATCAGGATTGACGATTTCGCCATCAGGCGTTTTGAAGGGCAATGGCGTCAATCGTTTCATGTTCCTTCTCCCCTTTGTAATGTTGGCTCTCGGTCTTCCTTGAGCAATTTGCCGACAGGAACAATTCTTGTCCAAATGTTGGCTATGAAAAGCAAAATAGCGATGCCTTGTGCGATACCGCCAATCGCCGATAGCCAAAGCCAAAACTTGAGTGTTGAGTAACTCGCAACGATTTCGCCAGTTGCCCTAACTGCTGTCCCGAAAGTAATAAGCCAATAGCAGATTTCAGAAATCAAAGGCGAGTAGCGAGCACTTTTGGGTCGTGGGAACATCCAAATGGCGACACCCATTATCATCATCGTCACGAACCCAACGAGAAAGAGATGACCGTGAGCCGTTGGAAGCCAACGGAGCGGTTGTGGTTTATCGCTAAACCTTTGGACAATCATATGCATTCCCAAAAGCACACTTATTGCAGCGAAAACCAA
>JANXCD010000050.1 GCA_025060305.1 Armatimonadota bacterium
GTCGCAAATATCGCCTTGAACAAAAGTGAAGTTGGTTTGACCTTCCAAGTCTTTAAGGTTGCTTTTGTTGCCTGCGTAAGTCAGTTTGTCAAAGGCAACCACTTCCCAAGATGGATGCTGCCGAAGCCAATATCGGACGAAATTGCTGCCAATGAAGCCCGCTCCACCAGTCACTAAGATTGTCGGCATTTTCTTTCACCTCTTTGAGCCATGACCGTGCAAAATATTGACTTATAATTTCGCATTCTCTAAAAACTCAGGCAAATCAAAGGTCAGGCGAAGCCTGCCCGATTCTTTCTGAGCAGATTTCATCCGCCTTTGCTGCTTCGTATGCAATTGGACACCGAGCAGTGCCATTACCTTCAAAATTTCCTTGCCGCTTCTGTCGTTTTGCAAGGCACTTTCTTTATTCTGCAACTTGCAAATTCTCGTTTTATGACGAATTTCGCTTTGAACTAAACTTGCTAATGAAACAAGTCATTTCTTGTAAACTTAGGTTGCAGAATGCTTGTCAATTTGACGAAAGGTTTACCAAAGCAGGCTCAATTTGCAAGGAAATTAGCGGAAAATCGCTGTCGTGTAGTCGCTCCAGTTCTCATAAGTCGCCAACAAATCTACCTTTCTACCTGAATTAGTCATTAGTTGTTGAGTAAAAAGCAGCCTGAGCAATTTCAATTTGAAGTTATGACATCAATCATCAACTTTGAGCAGGTTGGTTTGCTTGTTAATCATCTCCGCAGCAGCCAAAACTGCCTTAATAATTTTTTGGTAGCCAGTGCACCGGCACAAATTCCCAGCAAGCCAATAGCAGATAGTGTCTATGTCTGGATTGGGGTTTTCTTTCAAAAGAGCATAAGAGTTAACGATGAACCCTGGAGTGCAGAAACCGCATTGGACAGCACCTTGTTCGGCGAAGGCTCTTTGAATTGGATGAAGTTCTCCGTCTTTGGCTATACCTTCAACGGTCGTGATGGATTTTCCGTTAGCCGAAATTGCGAGAACAAGACAAGAATTGACAGGCTTGTCATCCAATAAAACAGTGCAAGCGCCGCAGTCACCTGTCCCACAACATTCCTTTGTGCCTGTGTATCTGAGTTTGTAGCGAATGACATCAAGCAACCTTTCTCTTGGCTCAACTTCAACTTCGTGGAGGCGCCCGTTGACCGTCAGAGTAATTCGGTATCGCTTTTGCTCCATTTTTTCCCTCCTTCCTGAAATTCCTGTTCAAAAGATTTTGAATCGTGCGACGGGAAAAAGAAAGCGTGCCAAAATGAGTGCAAAGTCAATCAGAAAAAAGTCAAATGAGATGATAGTGTGAAAATTTTGGTGAATGAGATGGGGTGATCAATGGTGTCCAAAACTCTTCTTTTTGAGATTGGAACAGAAGAAATGCCAGCGAGGTTCATTTTGCCTGCTTTGAAACAGTTAGATGAATTGATGAATAAGATGCTGACTGATCTGAGATTGCAACACGGTCAAATCAAAACTTTCGGGACACCGAGACGATTAAGCGTGATGGTTTGCGATGTTTCAGAAAATCAATTGCCCATTGTGAGAGAAATCCGAGGTCCAGCAAAACACATCGCTTTTGATAGTGAAGGCAATCCGACGAAAGCAGCCGAAGGCTTCGCTAAAGGGCAAGGCGTTTCGGTCAACGATTTGATCATCAAAGCGACAGATAAGGGAGAATTTGTGTTCGCTGTGAAGCATGAAGAAGGTAAACCTGCCCTTGAAGTTCTCGCTGAGGCTTTACCCCAAATCCTTCGTTCCCTTTCATTCCCCAAAACGATGAGATGGGAAGAAAGCGGTCTGCGTTTTGGAAGACCAATTCGCTGGATAGTGGCTTTGCTTGGTGAAGAAGTAATACCTTTTGAAATCGCTGGCGTGAAAAGCGAAAGGGTAACCTATGGTCGCAGATTCACCAACGGACAAAGCATGGGCAAGAGAATTGTGCTTAACTCCGCTAACGAATATGAGTGCACTTTGGAAGAGGCTCACATCATCGTTGACAACGACAAGAGAAGGGAATTGATCAAATCGCAAGTTCAAAAGGCAGCCCAATCTTTGAACGGTGTTGCCCTGATTTCAGATGAACTCTTAGATGAAGTCACTTTCATCGTTGAAGAGCCAGTTGCGCTTATTGGTCATTTTGACGAGCGATATCTTGAGTTACCTGCCGAATTGCTCATAACCGTCATGCAACATCATCAGCGCTATTTTCCTGTGGCGAAAGGACTTGACCGAGGTCTGGCTAATGATTTGATGCCTTACTTCGTTTTTGTTTCCAACGGTATGCCTCAAAACCCTGATTTAGTTAGGCAAGGCAATGAAAAAGTTTTGACCGCCCGTTTTGAAGATGCTCGTTTTTATTTCGCTGAAGACCGAAAAAGCAAACTTGAAGATTTCGTCCCAAAGTTAAGAGAGATCGTTTTCATTGAAGGTTTAGGCAATATGGCTGACAAGAAGGAACGGTTGAAGAAATTGTCAGAAGTTTTACATGGAAAGTTTTCGCCCAATCTGAGCCGTGCTGCGGAACTTTGCAAGGCAGATTTGGCGACGAGGCTCGTCAACGAATTCACAGAGTTGCAAGGTGTTATCGGTCGCATTTATGCTCTGCTAGATGGTGAATCCATTGAAGTTGCTGATGCCATTGAAGACCATTACAAGCCCTTGCCTCCAGATTTTGAACTTCCGAGGAACGAATTAGGCTTTTGGCTCGCAGTCGCTGATAGGCTTGATACTTTGTGCGCTTGTTTTGACAGAAACCTAATTCCGACAGGTTCTCATGACCCCTTCGGGTTGCGACGGGCTGCGACGACTTTGCTCCTTTTGCTGAAGAATGCTCCAAAAAAAGTCAAAGTAAACGAGTGCCTTGATGATGCTTTGAAAGTTTTATCGGATGCACAAATGGCTAAACAGGATTGGAAAGAGACAAAGAAACAATGTCTTGAGTTCTTGAAAGAACGAATGGACGGTTTGCTTGAGTTGGAAGGAATTGACCATGACATTCGGCAATCAGTCTTGAATGCCGGTTTTGATGATGTTGCTGCTACTTTTGAACGAGCCAAAACTTTGCAAAAGTTTCGCAGAGAAAGAAAGGAATGGTTCAATTCTACTGTTATAGCCTTCACAAGAATTACCAACATCCTTGCTCAGGCGAGGCAAAAGAGCGAAAAGGTTAATGGCGAAGTTGAGCCAGAACTGCTCCAAATTGAGGCTGAGCGGGAACTTAGCGAATTGGTGAAGGGAGTTAAACCTGAATTTGCAGAACGAATTCACCAAAGTAATTTCAATTCAGCCTTTGAAATCCTTTCAACGATAGTGCCAGCAATAAATCGCTTTTTTGATAATGTCCTCGTCATGCACGAAGACAAAAAAATTCGCCAGAACCGATTAGCACTTCTTCGTCAAATTGAAATCCTTCTGCTTGAAATAGCCGATTTCAGGTTAATTCAAACCTGAGTTCTAATGCCTCCGCTGTTGAAAATGATATTGCAATATTTGCTCACCTTACAACCTTATCTTCTCCAACAAAGGCGCTGTTGCCGCCTGTGCCTGCGTAAAGAACTGTTGGGTCGTGTGGGTTGATTGAAAGGCAACTGATGTTGAAGTGGCTCAACCCAAAGTTGACTTTCCGCCATGTCTTTCCGCCATCATCGCTTTTTAGAACTCCTTCAGCGATGCAATCGTCGTGATAAGGATGGTCGTTAGTCGCTGCATAAACGATGCTTGGGTTGCGTGGATGAACAGCAATGTCGCTGACGAAATGGTAGTCAAGGATTCGCTGCCATGTCCGTCCGCCATCAGTGCTTTTGAAAACTCCTCCGGGATACAAACGCTTTGTGGCGTCGTCGTAAAATTCACGGGCTGCGACATAAAGTGTTTGCAAGTTAGGGACTGGGGACTTGGGATCAGGGACTGGTAAAAATTCGCTTGTGAGAGATTGGATGTTGGCGAAGATAGGTTCAGTGTTGAGACGATGCCAACTTTTGCCACCGTCTTTCGTCCCGTAAATGCCGGCTTCTTTTTCTGGAGTTCCAGCACAGGCAACGATAATTCGGTCAGGATTTTTCGGGTCAAGCAAAATCCCACGAGGTTGCCTTGCTGCTTCCGATGGCAAATTTCCGTTAATGCTGTGCCAACTGAACCCACCATCCCTTGACTCAAAGAATCCGTGAGCGTTGACAGTCACAAGTAATCGCCTTTTGTTAACAGGGCTTGACAAATCCAAAACGATGTGACGAACTTGTCCGTTGGGCAAACCTGTGTTAGGTTCACCGACGACTCGCCAAGTTTTTCCTCCGTCGTCGCTTCTGCAAATGTAACCTTCATTCCATGCCCACTGACCCGTTGCTGCCCAAATTGTGTTTGGGCGTTCGGGGTCAACGGCGACAGTAAAACAATTGCCTTCCCCTCTCATCCCTTCGTAACTTCGCCAAAAAGTTTTTCCACCGTCATCGCTTATGAGCAAACCGATGTCGGCATAGCAAAAGTAAACTCGCCTTTTGTGAACTGGGTCAGGGACAATATCGTTTACGCAAGTAACTTCCAGACCGTTGCCACGAAAGCGTCCGTCAGGAAATTGAACGCAATAGCGTTGTTGCCAAGTTTTTCCGCCATCGTCTGTGACAAACAAATGTCCACTCGTTCCAAAAACCAACCGATTTGGGTTGACAAGCGAGATTGCCAAACACTCAACAGCACAGCCCCAAAAAGTTATCCAGCCATAATCCATGTTCACCCAACGCTTGCCATCGTGAACTGTCATCCATTGCCAAGTTCGTCCATCATCAACGGTTTTGTAAACGCCGGGGTTCCACCAACTTCGTCCGCCGACATAAACGATGTCGGCATTGTTTGGGTCAACGACGATTTCGCCATAGTTGCTTTGCCGATACAAATCAGGACCAACTCGCTGCGGTAAATTGCCCGTGCAAGGTTGCCAAGTTTTGCCTGCATCTTCGCTTCGGTAAACTCCGCCGTTCCAAGTTTGACCTTCACGAGCAGTTGTCAAGAGAGTGAGATAGACACGATTTGGTTGCGACGGAGCAAAGGCAATTTCTTGAATGAATTCGTGGGGCAAACCTTTGTTGGACGGCTGCCAAGTTTTTCCGCCATCGTCGCTTCGGAACAAACCTTTGTTCGTTGCGACCAAGATGACATTGCTGTCATCGGGCTTGACTTCAATATCGCTGATGACGGCATCGCTCGGCAATTGCCCGCCATCAATGCGTTGCCAATTCACGCCTCCATCAGTGCTTTTGTAAATTGCACCTTGTCCCTGACCGTTGCGCCCTTCACGAGCATCTCTTGGTCGTCCGATGCCAGCGTAGACAATGTTCTGGTTTTGAGGGTCAAAGCAAATTGCTCCGATAGGTGCTGAATAAGAGTAACGCTGTATTGGCGGGAAACCGTTTCTAATCCATCGCCAATTTTTGCCTTTGTCGGTTGTGCGGAAAACTCCACCTTGAGTGCCAAGCAAAATGATGTTTGGGTTTTGAGGATGGACAGCAATGCATTCAACAAAGTAGTCACGCAACCCGTTGTTGCGAATTTCAAAAGTTTTGCCAAAGTCAAATGACACATAAAAGCCACCAACATCGCAGCCGACATAAAGGGTGTTTGTGTCCTTTGAGTCAAAAGCGACGGATTGAATCCAACCGCCACCACCTGGACCGACAAGTTGCCAACGAACTTCACTGCTTTCGGGAGCATCCTTCGCTTTCATGAAGGTTTGCCCAAAGCACAAAATTGTCAACCAAAAAGCGAAAACCATTCCCATTGACAAAATCCATTGCATCCAACATCACCTGCACGAATTTACTTGTGGCTAAAGCCATCCCAAAGAATACTGCAGGAGTTTTAGACACGAAAAATTTTTTCACTCAGCCACAAGCCAAAACAGCATAAGTATATTGCTCATGGAACTCTCAGGGTCACATGCTCGTGCTGCAGCAGGTGTTAAGAGTTTTCATGGACAGGATGCTGGTGCTACTTTGATTTTTGAAGATGAAGGGAAGGAGAGGAAAAAGAGTGCAAGGAGATTGGCAGAGACGGTTGTAAGTGTTTTGAGGTTGTATCTTGGAAAGAGGGTTCAAGCAGTGACGGTGAGGAGATTGATATTGAAGATAATGATGGCGATTATCAGTTATGATTTGCACTGCCTCTCCGTTTAATTTCTTAAAGTAGCAACTTGGGTTAAGCATGAAGCGTTGCCTTCACCAGTAAGTTCCTCCAAACTCCAAATAGAAGCGACCACGAGAGCGAGACCAATTGAGCGAAATTCCCACGCCATTGCCTAAGTCCCTTACAATTTTGAAGCCATAGTCAAGATATTTGAAGCCAGCATAGCCTTGATGGCTAATTTCAAATCCGATGCGCCAAAGTTCGTTCGGAACAAAATAGCCATAAAGGCTATGCAACTGGCTACCGCCACGCAAGTTCAGAGAACTCATTCCATAAATTTGCCATTTCAGTGATGGCTGGAGCATCAAGGTGAGCGAAAGGGTTTCAGTTAATGAACCTCCAGCGCTCCAAAAACTACGACCTTTGTCAAGGTTATAAGTTATCATCAAATTCCCCATGCGTCCGATTGGTCGGTTCATCATAGCGCTAAACTGCCAAGGAAATTCCCATTTGCTCCCAAACTGGAGAAGGGAAATGCCAAATTGCGAGGAAATTTGATTTTCACGACTTAGCCTAAGGGTCGGCAGGTTAAAATTAGTGTCCAAACTCCAACCGAAGGAAGGTCCCCAACCATTTGGATTCCAAACAGCGCCAAGTGAAAGAGTGTATGAAATCCCAGATTTGCCGAGAAGACCTCCTGGCAAGTAAGCGTAAGCGTGAAGATTGTGGTTAAGACCCTGACCTCTCGGCTTTTGCAAACTCAGTTCAATCCCAATACCGCTGTTTCTGATTGCTCCGTTGTATCCGAGCCTAACGAACAAATCTTCGTGGCGAGGGTAATCAAGGGAAAGGTTCAACCGACCAATGTTGCCCATTTTGTGAAAATGCTGCCACCTCAAACCCCAATCGGAACGAGTAAATTGCTCAAGCAAAATTCCGCCTTCTATTTCGCCTCGCTTTCCAAAAACATATTGCTCTTCAAGTGAAAGGGCAAAACCTTTTCTGTAAGGGCTAAATCCTTGCCCTCCAAAATATTGAAGCCTTACAGCACCTGTCCCTCTTAAATCTGCACGGTAGTAGATTGGAGTGTCAATTTGAAATCCGCTGTATGCAGTTACACTAACCCCTTGGAGCCCAAAGGCGTTGCCAAGCCCTGTCCCGTAGTAGCCACCGCTGAGGTAAAGTCCGCCCTTTGCTTCCACATAGATTGGCAACGAAATCATCTTTTTACCTTGAGCGTAAATTTGTGCCCTTCGGATAACTATGCGTTCATTAGGTGGCGGATAGATGGTTAGGGAGCGACCTCTGACCCAATTGATGTCAATTTCTGTTGGTGATGGCGGTTCAGATAAACCTAACACATCGTTTTCGCTCCCTACACCAAGCGCCCAATCTTTGATGATAATTCTTTTTGCTTCAGGCACTACTTTGACCAAAATTCCCACTTGCCGTTCAATGTCGGCGATAAACCTATCACCTTCAACTTTCGTCTTTCCGTTAGTGACAACTACTCGGTTCATGCCAGGTTGACCTTCTGCGACAACGATTTTACTGCTGAGCCATAAATCAAGCCTAACATCACTTTGGATTTCCCAGCCTTTGTAAACGAGTTTGACTTTACCGCTGCCAGCGACAAAATTCATCCCGGGCGCATAGGCGATGTAATCGCCTTCCATGTGAATGACTTGACCTTCTCTCGTTGCTCCAACGCCAGGCGGCAAGAGTTGGACTTCAATAGCCTGTCGTGAAGCACCGAAAAAGGCTGTGACAACAGTGACGCCAGGGACTGTTCCTGCCCTTAACTTCACTCTTGCAATTCCACCCTTCAAAACTGCTTGAGGCTCAATAAAAGTCCCTTCAAGGGAACTGGTGAAATTGATAATTGTCCCATCAGAAACTGATGGGTCATCAATGCGGACTGTTATCTCGCATGTGCTTTTGCCATCAGCAGGAATTTGCGGTGGTGAAGCAATTAGTAGGAAAGTGTGTCGCTGCGTTAATGGCGGTTGGGATTGAAGATATTCGCTTAAAGCGAAAGCGACCAAAAATGCTGTTATGAGCAGAAAATTCAATCTCTCCATATTTGTGCCCCTCGCTTTTATCAAAAACGCCATTTGATTTCACTAAATCAAAAGCGACCAAATTGCTGCAAGTAGTCTAACACACTTTTTGCCTGCTTTCGGACAATTTCTGGGATGTTAGGCTTGCTCAAAAATTTCTCAAGCACAGGAATGGACGAACGCTCGTTGATACTTTGAATAGCCACTAATGAGTTTAGGACAACTTGAAGGTCTGTAGGATTTTTTACCCTTTCCAAAGCCTTGTAAAGTTCAGGAAGGGCTCGTGGGTCAGCAAGCAAAGTCAAAGCATTAGCCACTGTTGAAGCCAAACCAACATCCTTAGACTGCAAAAGAGGTATCAGCATGGGGACGGAACTTTTATCTCTCAACATGCCCAAAGCGAGTGCGGAGGCTTCTTGAACCCTTGCATCAGATGAACGCAACCAATGGCGAAGGTAAGGAATGGCTTCTGTCAATTGCGATGAACCGATGGCAGAAATCATCGCTGGTGGCGGGTTTTTGCCCTCCTTGAAGAATTTTTTCGCCTGCTCAAGCAGGAAATTTTTAGCACCTTCGGTTTTCAAGTTGCCAATGGCATGCCAAACTGCTGTTTCAAGCATTTTGTCTTTGATGGCTTCTTTCAAGACAGGGAGAGCCTTGTCGCTTTTTGTATTTCCGAGAGCATAAACTGCCATTTGTTTCGTTTCTTGGTCAAGAGGAGTTTTCTGTTTTTTCTCGTTCTCAACGATAAATTTTCGCAAAGCATCAATTGCTTGTTCGCCGCAGGCGCTAACAACACTGAGGGCTGCAAACCTCACTTCACGCCTTTTGTGTTCAAGGTAAGGCAAGATGACTGGCAAAGCGAAGGTGCCAACTTGCTGAAGGGCTTGCTGGGCTATGCTAACTTCCATTGGGTCTTCACTTTCAAGTAGTTTTGCTACTTTCTTTGCCCCTTCAGATGAGTGAGCAATGTGCGCCAAGATGAAAATTGCTGCATCACGAGGTTGCTTCAAAAATTGACCTGGCAATAAAACTTGTTGAGGGGTTCGGAGCGCTTCTTCAGTCGCCTTTTTGACAATTCTCAAAGTCGGTGAAATTGCAGGTTCACCTATCCGACTTAAAGCAACAGCAGAAGCAAGCCTTACACTGTCTTCACGGTCAAGAAGTAAATTAGCAAGTTCATCAACTGCTTCCGAAGTAGGTTTTAAGGCAAGTTCCCAAGCAGCCTCAGTCCTCTGAATTGGGTCACTGCTTTTAAGTCTTTTAATCGCAGCCTTTGTGTCAACCTTGCCCACCGCTTTACCGAAAATCAACCAACCAACTGCAATCCCAATGAGAAAGGATACAAGCACAATGAACCATTGCTTTTGATGCAATTTCAAGTTAATCACTCCTTTCTCTGCCTCAACTCTTGAAGCACTGTTTTTGTTTCAGGTGTCGCTGCTCCTAAAAGCGTTGAATTTGAAAACTCAAATTCAAATACTCAAGGCGTTTACAGTAGTGTAAACAAACAAGCATCAAAGTCACTGTGAAAAGGTGATTTGCTTTGCTGCAATTAGTTTACCCTTAGCCTTTGGTTTTTTCAACTTGCTTTTTGCTGAAACTTTGGTGGCTGGTGGAGCAAGGCATAGCGGGAAAACGGAGTCTTTGCAAAGTGTTAAATAAAGCAAAAGAATCAGACGCCAATTACTTCTCGCTAATTTCAAAATCGCTGGGTTAGCACTTCTTTACTCAAAAGTTTGTCGGTGTAATCTCAAGGTCAGACTACTGCCCAATAGAAGAAATCAAGACAGAAAAATCGGCACGCCAGTAGGCATGCCTTCCGAATTGGCTAAAAATCTCTCGGAGGGCAGGGCTACTGTCTTGCCGAAAAATCTAACGGCATATTACCAATACACCTTGAAGTAAAGAGCGTTGATTAACATCCTGCGTAAATTTGGTGTTGCCAATTTGCTTGGGTTGCGTTAAAGATTTATAAGGCTTTTGACGAATTGTCCTTTCTTTCGGCTATTTCAACAGCCTTTTGGGGCGGGTGGCGGAAATGGTAGACGCGCTGGACTTAGGATCCAGTGGCTAAAAGCCGTGCGGGTTCAAATCCCGCCCCGCCCACTAATTCTTGATCTCTCAAACTTCTTTTGCCACTGTGATTTCTGCCGAACAATTTGATTCTTCAGCGTGTTAGACTTTTTCTGGTTTTGAGTTTTTCAAGGAGGATGATTGACGATTATGGATTTGGACAGATTATTTTTAATGAAAGATTTAGCCATTTCATTTTTTGTTACCGCTATTTTCACTGCCTTAGTTCGCTTTACAGCATTAAAGTTGGGTTGGATTCATAGGCTCAATCCGAGAGATGAAAGAATATCTGGACCTCACTTTCGCACAGTTGCGATGGGTGGTGGTTTGGGAATTTTCATGGGTATTGTTACGACAGCAATTATGATAGAGCATGATCATGTTTTGCGAACTGTTTTGGGATTGGCAACTATTGCCTTACTTTTGGGACTTTACGATGACTTGAAGAACTGCCGCCCATTAGCCAAATCTATTGTTCAAACCTTGTTAGGCGTTGTAACTTTGTTTTTTGGAATTAAAGTTCAAGGTTTACCAATCTGGTTATCTATTCCTATCACTGTGCTTGGTATAGTCGGGTTAATGAATGCTGTTAACATTCTTGACAACATGGATGGAATAGTAAATGGCTTGATGATAATAGCAATGTTAGGTTACGCAGGGATAGGTATAGCAACACAAAACAATTCAGTTACATCGCTGAGTCTCATAATAGCAGGGGCTTGCCTTGGCTTTTGGATTTACAACAAACCACCTGCTTCTATTTTCATGGGTGATGCTGGCAGTATGCTCTTGGGCTATTTGCTGGCGGTCGTTGGGATTTTGGCAACTTTTGGGAATTATCCCAACCTTGTCGGACAGTTAGGAGCGCCACTTCTGATAGCAGGAATTTTTATTGCTAACACGACTTTTGTAACTTTATGGCGAAAAACTCACGGACTTCCCATCACCTTTTGGTGCTTAGAACATAGCCTTAATTACCGTCTGATAGCCTTTGTCGGAAAGTCTGCATGGAGGGTCAACCTATTTTTCTACATTGCTCAAACATTTATTTCAACCTTGGCTTTGATCAGTATTTTCGCTCCACTTCTCCTATCCCTTCTTTTGCTCCTTATTGGCATCACTGGTTTGTTTTGGGCATCGTGGCGACTTTGGCAAGTAACTCCAGAATCTGTTGCACGCTAAATAAGTTATGACCGTTCCAACAAACTATCATAAACTTTTGTCAACGGGCTTAAGGAGAAAGGGAATTGCCCGACAGTTTGCACCAAAATATCAGTGAGAATTTTTGGATCGTTGATAGCCCCAAATTCCTAAGCATGTTAAAGATAAATATGCCTATCAAAGAGCAAGGTATTGCCAATGATGGATGTGATTGAGCGATTTCCGAAAGCCGAAAGTGAACTGAAAGCGCTTTTAAGGCAAGCGAGTCAAGACAAAGATGTCTTGGCTGTCATTCTTTTTGGTAGCATTGCGAGAGGTGAAGCGCACGAAAACTCTGATATTGATGTCTGTATAGTCCTTCGCTTCAAGCGATGGGAAATAGACGAACTTGCCAAAAAGCGTTTTGAGTATTTGCACTTTGACTTGGATATCAAACTCTTTCAACAGTTGCCTTTGTATGTCCGAAGTAGAGTGCTGAAGGAAGGCAAAGTTTTGCTCGTCAAGGACGAAGACCAACTTTACGAAATAGCCATCCG
>JANXCD010000051.1 GCA_025060305.1 Armatimonadota bacterium
CGAAAGAGTTCAACCCGCTGCGTTTAACTTACGACTTGACGACTGAAACAGAGACAACACCTTTGATTTCGTTCGGTGTTTCCAGCGACCGTGTCGGCTCGCCTTCAGGCACGAAGATGTATTACCTGACCGTAGCGAAAACTTTCCCGAAAACTCAACTTTCACCCTATTTTTCGCTGGCTTATTCGGAATGGGATGACGGCTTCAACGCTCCTTTCGGTGTTTACTGGCAAATCAACAAGAGTTGGAACTTTTTGGCGATGAACGACGGACGAAAATCGCACCTGCTGCTGACAAACCAGTGGAAAGATGGCTGGGTAACCTTAGGGTGGATTTGGATCAAAACATTTAGCGTTAGCATTGGCTGGGGCTTTTGATACCTTTGGGTTCTCCAAAGCGAAGATTGGCTGAAAAATCTTTTGACTTTCAAAATCGTGTTGGGTTAACTCTACTGAAAATCGGGACAAGTTTCATATGCAGTTGCGGGTTTTCTCAAGTCTGCTTGAGATCGCCTCATCTTGAGCAAAATTCTTGTTTCCTTTCCTTTATTGCATTCATCAAGCCCGACTTGGTGTAGAACGGGTCATCATGTTGGATAGGTAGGGTAACGGTTTGACCAGTTATGGCTGACTTGTAAATGGCAATCGCTAATTCAATAGAACGCCTGCCTTCTCGTCCATCAACTAAGGGTCTGCGACCTGTTTGGACAGCATTCAAAAAATCGCTAATGACTGCCATGTGACCACCATGTTCAAGGCGTGGCATGTATTTCAACCAATCTTCAATTTCGCTTTGGTAGCGAGAGTCAACCAAGTTTAGTTCCCAAGGCAAAGATACAGAACCCAATTCGCCATAGATGGTCACTCGGTGCTCTTCAGGGTAAGTTGCTGTGCTTGCAAGTAGAACGCCTAAAACTCCGTTAGCAAACTTGACAATCGCAACGGCAGCGTCTTCGGTCTCAATCCTATGGGCAAAGACACCCATTCCTGCCGAGACGCAAGAAACATCGCCCATCAAGCCTAATAGAAAGTCAATGTGGTGGATGGCATGGTTAATAACCGAACCTCCACACTCCCTTTCCCAAGTCCCACGCCACCAAACTTTAAAATATTCTTCTGTCCGCCACCAAAGGGAAATCATAACTGCGAGAATGGGTTTGCCCAATCTGCCACTCTCAAGTATCGCCTTGATGCGATTAAACTCTTGTGTGAACCGCCATTGAAAGACAACACCGAGCAATCGCTCATTTCTATCAGCAGCCTCAATCATTTTGTCCGCCTCTTCCAAACTGCAACACATGGGTTTCTCAACCAAAACATGTTTTCCTGCTTCCAAAGCGGCGATGGCAAGTTCAGCATGGTTGAAGGGTGGAGTGCAAATGCTGACAATTTGTATGTCGTCACGGGCAATCAAATCATAGGGATTTGAAAACCAAAATTGTGCGTCAAATTGCTCCGTCCGTTCTTGTGCTCTTCGGATATCTTGGTCAGCGAAGGCAATCAATTGGCAATCCTTACTCAGTTCAAGCCAAGCGCTCGCATGAGCACTGGCAATCCCACCTGCCCCTATGATTCCAACTCCTAATCGTTTCATCACTTTTTCCTCCTGTTCCTTTTATTTGTTCTCGCAAAAATATCTTAGCGCAATCACGGTCTCCTTAAAAAGGCTGTCTTCAGCAAAGATAAGCCAAACCATGTAAGGCATTAATAAACTTTTGGAGTTCAACGCAAATTCCACCAAAGCCTATAAAGCCAGACACAAAATTCACCACGAGTTAGTGGTCTATCGGGGTGAAAATTGCCAACTTTACAGCGCTTGACAATTTCTTCTTGACTTGTGCCAAGCAAACTTGAAAGCCATCGCACTAAACTGCCTTGCTTCGGTTGTTGGCTAAATGCTTCAAAAGGATAGGGGCTTTGGCGACGGATAAGTTCGGCGAAACGATACAACATCTTTCGTGCTGTTTCTTCGTCTAAAGGTTCGTTGGGTCGGGCTTCATAAGTGTCAAAGAAGCCTCGCAAAGCGAAAAACTGAATTGCAGCAAAATCTTCTGTGTTTGGATTTGGCAAATCGTTAAAGAAGGCAATGACTTGACCTCGTTCCAAAAGCGACCTTTGAAGTTCGTCAATGGGCACGGAACGAATTGATGGGTCTTTTGAATTTCGCATTAAAGCCAAATGGGCTGCTGTCCCTGCTGCTTGCCCGAGTGCCATCCAAACAGGTTCAAGCCTAAGAGTCCCAAAGCCTACATGCGTCGCCGAAACCGCAACGCAAACAAGCAAATTGTCAACCTTTCTAAATCGTCCCTCATCTCCTGTCCCTCGTCCCTTCGGAATCATGACACGATAAGGCACATGGGAGGGAGCGGTAATTTGGGGCAAGTAGAAAAAACCTTCTTGCAAGTAAGGCTGATTAGGGTCTCGTGGTGTTGTTGCGTGGCTATCAATGGGATACTCGGCAACAGCGATGCTGTCTTCATGAATTGGCGCTCGCTTGCTGGGAAAAGTCGGGCGGGCATCATGTTCAGTGAAGGTGTATTCGCCGACAATTCGTCTTGCTTCACGGACATACAATTGCGGTGGGAAATTTTCATTGTCAACGAACTCATCGGCAGAAAAGCCCCAATGATGAGCCGCAATGCGAAAATGGTCAGGCAAACGAGGGTCAGTTTGCATGAAATAAAGCAAGCCAACAATGTAGTTGCGATGTGCATGAGCAATTTGCTCTCGCTTGTGCCAATCGGCTTCTGGGTAGTCATAACTTGCGCCAATGAAATCCGTTGACGGAAAAGGTCCGGGTGTGTTATTGGCGTCAAATTTTTCCTGTGGCAATTTTACAAGGCTCACAACTTCCATCGGATGCCACAAAATACCTTCTCGCACTCGCTCTGCAATTTCGGCGTAAAGTTGAGGGTTATAATTGGGCGGTGCAGCAATGAGTTTTCGGTTATCGGTTCGCCTTGTCAAATTCAGGCGGTAGTTGTAAGCCTGAACTTTTTTGTCGCCTTCTGGTCTTCCGAAAGTTATCTGGCGGTTACGGCTGTCCCAAAAAACTTCACCAGCATATTCTTCGCCGAAATCTTGTCTTCCTTCACGACCCACTCGGTAAGGCACTCCAGCCATTGCTGCCAAATCGCCTTCGTAAGTAGCGTCAATGAAAATTCGCCCGAACATCTGCCAACGGACACCACGATTTTTGTCAAAGAGCAAAACTTTGGTGATTTGGTTAGGCTTGTCCGCAATTACGCCAACCAAATCGTGTCGCAAGTAAAGGTGCAATTTAGGTGTTTCTGCGAGCATGTGTTGAAAAACTTGCAAAGCGATTTTCGGCTCAAACAAATAGCCATTACGACAGCCGAGATGATGTGGTGAATTTTCGCTGTAGGCTTGAGCATAAAAGCCTTCAACTCTTTTCAAAAATTCAGCGAACAATCCGCCAGATGCTTGCCGATGCCTTCTGTCGGTTGCAGACAATCCGCCCGTCATCATCCCGCCGATGTGATTTGTTCTTTCAACAAGTGCTACTTTGTGACCGAAACGAGCAGCAGAAATAGCAGCAGAAATTCCTGCAGGGGTCGCACCGATGACAACGACATCGTAGTGGGCACGGGACGGGGGGCGAGGGACGAGAGGCGAGTTCTTAGGCAATGGCATTGCTGCATCTTGCCAAGAGGGGAGACTTTCCAAAGTCGCATTGGTTGGTTCATGCTCAACTTTTTTCAAGTCAGCAACGGCAGTGACAAAGTAGCCATAGGCTTCGCCACTTTTCACTGTTGTGTCCGTCCACGAAGTTTCATTTGCCTTTACTTCAGCCATCAATCGTTTTTGCCGATAAATGCGATAGGCACGGATTTTTGATGTTTCTGAAGGTTGCCAAATCAGTTGCAATCGGTCATGATTGACAGGCAATACTATCAAACTTTTTGGAGCATTAGGCAAGGCGCCAAAGATAATTTTAGGGTCAGTGACCTCAAGGTTTGTGCCCGTTCCATCGCCATTGAAGAGAAAGAAGCAATTCAGTTGTAGGGTAGGGGAGGAGAAGGGCAAGTTGGTTGGGTAGACTTGATGCCCGTTCAACCAAATTTGGAAAGCACCTATGGTTGGGTCGGCGAGGATGCGAACTTTTAGCCAATCTTCAAAGTGAAAGGGAGCAACCGTCAACCAAGAGAAATTGCTTCGCCAAGTGAACCAAATGCCGACATCCCGTCGCATCAAGAAACCGTTACCTCCAAAAGCCAACCTGAAAGCCTCATTAGCCCAATGAGTTGGAGCGCCATAACTTAGCCCGAAACTCAAACCTCGCTGACCTTTCGGCGGAGTTTTAAGGGAAAAGTTGATTTCAACCACTTGCTTTGTCGGTTCAAAGTAGAAAGCGAGATAATGAGCATCTTGGGTTCGGGTCTGTGTTTGCCAGCCACTGGCTATTCCTTCAGGAGTTGACAAGTTTTTCCGATGCCATTGAGTTTTTTGGAAATGAACAGGCAAACCCCTTTCGTCAATTTCCACTTGCGATAAGGAAATTGCTGGCAAAAATAAAATTAACACCAACAAAGTTAGCCTTTGCATAACCTTTTCACCTCTTCAACCTGACACATAAAAAGAAGGGCACGAGTTTCCTCATGCCCTTTAGATGAAAGTTTAGCGAGCAATCTTTGACAAATTTCTTCACTCTTTACTCAAAAGTTTGTTGGTGTAACCTCAAGGTCGGACTACTGCCCGACAGAAGAAATCAAGACAGAAAAATCAGCACGCCAGAGGGCTACCGCCTTGACAAAAAATCTAACGGCATATTACCAACACACCTTGAAGTAAAGAGCAAATTTCTTAACCTCGTTGCTCAATGGGAATCCACTCTCGCTCCATCAGCCCGACATAATGAAGCAGCGGTCGCAATATTCGGTTGTCGGAATACTGCTCAATAATGTGAGTGACCCAACCGATGACTCGTCCAATAGCGAAGATAGGGATGTAGAGGTCAGCAGGAATGTCAAGGTAGTGATAGATGCTACCTGCATAAAAGTCAACATTGACATAGATGCCTTTTGCTCTCATTGGCTCCATCGCTTTTTCAATGTTGCGCAGGATTTGGAAAGTTTTGGGGTCGCCATATCTTTCGCCTAAAATTTGCGATAGTTCACGCAGGTGGCGGGCACGAGGGTCTTCAGTTTTGTAAACGCGATGACCAAATCCCATAATTCGCTTTTTGGCTGCAAGTTGCTCCTGCACCCACTTTTCTGCCCTTTCAGGTTCGCCAATTGCTTCAACCATTTCCATCACTGCCTCTGCTGCTCCACCGTGAAGAGGTCCTTTCAAAGCAGCGATGGCTGCAGTAACTGCTGAGTGCATATCCGCCAAAGTAGATGCAACGACACGAGCAGTAAAAGCGGAGGCGTTGGAACTATGTTCGGCATGGAGGATGAAATCAAGGTCCATTGCACGAGCGGCATCAGGGTCAGGTTCTTTGCCTTTCAACATCCAAAGGAAGTTAGCAGCATGCCTTAAGTCGTCACGAGGCTCAACAGGTTCTAAACCTTTGCGAATTCTTTCGTGGGCTGCGACAATGGTTGGAAACTGGGCTGTAAGACGAATAGCCTTTCGGTAGTTTGCTTCCATTGACATGTCTTTAGCGTCAGGGTCAACACATCCTAGTGCAGAGACCGCTGTCCGAAGGACATCCATCGGATGACCGTCTTTGAAAGTTCTGATGATGTCCATGACTACTGAAGGCAAGGTTCGGTTCGCTTTCAATGATTTATCAAACTCTACTAATTCTTGTTTGGTCGGGAGTTTGTCATACAAGAGTAAATAGCAAACTTCTTCGTATGTGGCGTTGACTGCAAGGTCATGGATGTTGTAGCCACGATAGATGAGGATGCCCTGTTGACCGTCAATGTGACAAATTTTCGTTGTGTCAAAATAAATTCCCTCCAAACCTTTGTGGACTACGACTTGCTCCGTTGCCATTTCCCTCACTCCTCTCTTGATAAAGATTTTTCAACCAATAAAATTTTGTGCGTAAAGGTGACAAGGCGGGATTATAAGCCGGCTTCTGTTTGTCAGTTAAAAACCCTGACAAAGGCGACCATTTCTCTAAGCGACCAACCCGGAGGCATCGGCGGGCAACCTGATAGCGCCTCCTGTTTGGTCTTGCTCCAGACGGGGTTTACCCAGCCACAACCTCACGGTTGTGCTGGTGGGCTCTTACCCCACCTTTTCACCTTTACCGTCAGGAAACACTAACACTGTAGCGACTAGCGGCGCAAGCCACAGTGCCGCTTAACCTGACGGCAGTATGGTTTCTGTGGCACTTTCCGAAGTTGCCCCAGCCTTTAGCCAGAGCAACTTCCTCGCCTTGACTAGTGAACTTTCGTCACCAATCTTGGCGAGCGTCCTGCCCTTTGGAGGCCGGACTTTCCTCAGATAGCATTTGCTTTTGAAAGCAAATGCTAACTGCGGTCGCCTATCCCGCCTTGCCAGTTGCCGCTAGCCGAAAATAATTTTGCCACAATCAAAATTCTTGGACTGTTTGCAGAAGTTGCGAAGTTATTTGCTCAGGTGAAATCCCGTCTGCCTCAGCAGCAAAGTTCAAGACTAAGCGATGTCTCATGACTGGTAAAGTAACCGCTCGGACATCTTCACAACTTGCAGCCGTCCTTCCGTAAAGCAAAGCCCTCGCTTTTGCTCCCAAGATCAAACTTTGCGACGCTCTCGGACCTGCTCCCCATTGAACCCATCGTCGGATAAAATCTGGAGCGTGTTTTTCTCTCGGTCTTGTCGCTCGGACCAGTTGAACAGCATATTTGCCTACTCTCTCTGGGACAGGAACTTTCCTGACCAAATCTTGCAATTCAAGCAATTCCTCTTTGCCCATTACAACCCTTAAGTCAGGTTCGTAAGCGGAAGTCGTCAAATGGACGATAATTTCTTCCTCGCTTTCGGAAGGGTAATCAAGCACGACGCTAAACAAAAATCTGTCCAGTTGCGCTTCGGGGAGCGGGTAAGTTCCTTCCATCTCAATTGGATTTTGAGTAGCCAAGACGAAAAAGGGCTGAGGCAGATCGTAAGTGCGTCCGCTGACGGTAACTCGTCTCTCTTGCATCGCTTCAAGCAATGCCGACTGTGTTTTCGGCGGTGCTCGGTTAATTTCGTCAGCGAGAATGATGTTAGCGAAAATCGGTCCGTGCATGAACTCAAATTTTCGCCTTCCAGTTTCAGGGTCTTCTTGCAAAACATCAGTGCCCAAAATGTCACTGGGCATCAAATCGGGAGTGAATTGAATTCGCTTGAAACTCAAATCCAAAACTCTCGCAAGGGTGCTAACAAGCAAAGTTTTGGCTAAGCCAGGGACACCTATGAGCAGGCAATGTCCTTTCGCCAAAAGTGCAATCAGCAACTGCTCAATGACTTGGCTTTGTCCAACTATAACTTTGCGTAGTTCGCCAAGTATTCTTTCACGCAATTCGGCTATTCGTTCAACAGCCTGCAATTCTTTAAGTTCCGTTTCAGTCATAGTTTACGCTCACCTCTTGTTGTTTTCCCTGTGCCTTCAATTTTGCTCTCAAAGATTTGACGATGAAAGTTGCGCAGGTGAACAGTTTCAAATTAGGGCAAAGGCTCTAAAGGAGCGAACTCAAGGGCTAATCGCTTTTTGCCTACGGATGGGTCATCAAAACTGACAATCACTGTGGGCAATTTTTCATCTGGCTCAACTTTAACGATTGTGCCAGTTCCAAATTCTCTGTGCTTGACCCTCATTCCGACACGAACTTGGTCAAACCTCATCGTTGTTTTTGGTTCGCCTATTTGTTTCCTTTCAAACGAAACTTCGCTTGCTTCTCTGATTGGCATTCCTCTCACAATCTCACGGACATTCAATTTCTGCTTTGGGGCGAAAACTGGTTCTTTCATTCTCAAAAAGCCTTGCGGTGTTGGGACACCTCTCCATTCGTCAATCAAGTTCATTGGCATTTCGTTCAAAAACCTTGATGGCTCAGTTGGCATGTATTTGGTTTCGCCCCACTTTCCTGTCGTTCGCCCTCTCCTTTGAGCGTAAGTTAGAAAGGCTTTGTCTTTTGCCCTCGTCAAAGCGACATAAAAAAGTCGCCTCTCTTCTTCAAGTTGCCACAAATCATTAAGGCTTCTGGCATGAGGGAACAAACCTTCTTCCAACCCAACTATAAAAACGACGGGAAATTCCAGCCCCTTTGCGCTGTGGGCAGTTATGAGCGTAAATACATCACTTTGCCAGTTAGCCTCATCTTGTGGCGAAAGGAGAGCCAACTGGTCTAAGAAGCGTTGAAGGGACTGAGAAGCAGGCAAATCAGGGAACTGCCTTTCAGCAGCGGAAACCAGTTGAGCCAAGTTTTCAAGCCTTTCCTGTGCCACAAATTGACCTTCGCTTTGGATGATGTAGTCGCCATAGCCTGTGCCTTCAATGATGCGTTGAATAAGTTGCGCCAAACTTAAGTTTTCCATTTGTGTCTTGAAGGATTTGACAAGTTCGGCAAAACCCTTGACAGCCAATTTTGCTTTTGTTTCCAAAACCTTCAGCGCTTCTTCACTCAAAATCGCTTCCAAAACCGACACGCCTTTTTGCAAGGCGAAAAGTCGCAACTTTTCCAAAGTTTTTTCGCCGATGCCTCTCGGTGGCAAATTGATAATGCGCATCAAACTTAATTCATCGTGCGAATTAGCGAGAACTCGCAAATAAGCGATTATGTCCTTGATTTCTTTGCGCTCGTAGAACCTCAAAGCCCCGACAACACGATATGGAATGCCCCAGCGCAAAAATGTTTCCTCAAAGGGTCGGGATAGAGCGTTAATTCGGTAGATAGCGGCGAAATCACTAAAATGATATTTGCCCTTGCCAACCAACTCGCTCACAACGCTGGCTATAAAAGCAGCCTCTTCATAATCGTCTTGCGCTCTGAAGAGAACAACTGGGTCACCTCTTTCCCTAACAGCATATAGCCTCTTTTCGTGACGATGCCTGTTATGCTTGATGACATGCCAAGCGGTGTCAAGGATGGTTTGAGTTGAGCGATAGTTTCTTTCTAAAGTGAAAACTTGGATGCCAGGAAAGTGCTTTTCAAGGTCAAGCATCAACCTCACATTTGAGCCACGCCAAGAATAGATGTTTTGGTCGTCATCACCTATCACAAAAAGGTTTCGGTGCTTCTCAACCAAAAGCAAAGTCAATTCGTGCTGCGGTTTGTTGACATCCTGATACTCATCAACAAGGACATGCAAAAAGCGTGTTTGATAATAATCGGCAATTTGAGGATGCTCTCTCAGCATTTTCAAAGCCAACCAAAGCAAATCGTCAAAGTCAACAGCCTTTGCTCGCTTCAAGGCTTCTTGATAGTGCTTGTAAACCTTCGCAATCACTTTTTGAAAATGTGTTTCGGCGACTTCGGAAAGTTCTTCAGGTGTGACCATCTCGGTTTTCGCATCACTGATGGCTGCTTGAAGAGTTGCAACAGGATACCTGCTGGAGTCAATGTTGAGTTCTTTGAGGATGGTTTTCACCAAACCCCTTTGGTCATCTTCGTCGTAGATTAAAAAGTTGTTAGCCAAACCGATTGCTTGACCGTGTTGGCGAAGCATTCTTGCGCAAGCGGCATGGAAAGTCCCAAGCCACATATTTTCAACGGCTTTACCCACCAATGCTTCTAACCTTTGCCTCATTTCGTCAGCAGCCTTGTTAGTGAATGTAACAGCAAAAATGCGATGAGATGGAATGGATCTTTCCAAAAGCAAGTAAGCAATTCGGTAAGTTAGCACTCTCGTTTTTCCACTACCTGCACCAGCAAAAACCATGATAGGACCATCTTTTGCTTCTACTGCTTTCTTTTGTGTTTCGTCCAGATCAAACAGCAATTTTTCTAAAACCTTCATTTCGTTCCTCCTGTGAGCAAGAGTTTTTGAATTCTGATACGACTTCGGATCGGTGAAAAGCAAAATTCAATTTAACATTCAATTTCTCTTCTGTTCAAGTTTCAAGGGGCAGGATAAAGCCTTTTGAGTTTCTCCGCATAAGCCTTCAACTGAGCAAATCTTTCATCAGGAGACATTTTCAAGTTGAAGATGAAGCCTCTAAAACTTGTCGGAAAAACGAAACCTTTGCGCTGTTTGGGAATAGCCATTTTCATTACACGCCAACGATATTTCAAAACTTCCTCTCGCCATCGGCGCTTGAAAAAAGCGCTCAAACTTTTGCGCATTTTTGGCACTCTCGTCCATTCACCTCCAATTGGACAAAGAATTTCATTCAGCCATTATGTCGCAAATTTAAAGGCACACTCCTCATTACAAGGTTTGTCGGTTTTTTGTCCTCGTCGCCAATAGAGTATGATTAAGGGTTGGCAGTTAAGTCGTTTTTCTGTAACTGATTGCTTTTGACATGACTCTATTCAGGTGGCTTTTTGAAAATTAGCGAAAGTAACGACGGAGGTGAAATACTATGGCTTTGCCTTTTGACCGAGAACTGGATGTCAGGGGTGCAAAGTGCCCTGTGCCTGTTGTCAAGGCGAGGCAAACTGTTAACGAACTTCAAGTCGGTCAAGTTCTGCGTGTTTTAGCGACAGACCCAGGCTCCGTCAACGACTTCAAAGGTTGGGCACAAGTAGCCAAAAACATTGAACTTGTCGCCCAAGAAACCGAAACCCTTGATGGACAAACAGTTTATGCGCATTATGTCAAGCGAACCGCATAAGTTAAAGGCGAAGCGTTAAAATCCAAAGCGCCGGCACAAAACCGGCGCTTTTTGTCTTTGAAGCCCTAAAGTAACATTGGAGAGGTGAACGGGAAATGCTCAAAAGGTTAACAATAACTTTGTCAACAGCATTTTTGCTTGCTACCTTCGCTTTTGCTCAACCATTGTTGACGAAGCCTACCCTTGTGACAACAGAGTGGTTGGCTCGCAACTTGAATAACCCTGAAATTCGCATCATTGACGCTCGTCCCAGTTTGCGTGACTATCTTGAAGGTCATATCCCAAATGCTATTTACTTGAACACGGAAACTATTCGCATCTCGCTCGGCGGCATTCCTGCCCGTTTGCTTCCTGTAGACCGTTTGGCGGAAATTTTCGGTGCGATTGGAATAGGAAACCAAAACACTGTGGTCATTTACTCTGGCGGTGGCGATGCTTTCGCCCATGCCACTTATGTAGCCTTTGTCCTTGAATTGCTCGGTCACCAAGCCATCGGAATTTTGGACGGTGGGTTTGAAAAATGGCAAAGCGAGGGTAGACCAGTGACTAAGGAGTTCCCAAAAGTTTTGTCCACAAAGTTCGTCCCAAAGGTCAAAGAAAAATTGCGTGCAGATTGGCTTGATGTTTGGGGTAACTTGCAAGGCAAGAGCGCCCAAATTTTGGACGCCAGATCACCAAAAGATTTCGCAGCAGGTCACATCCCAACATCACTCAATGCCTTTTTGCGAGATAACCTTCAAGGCGAAAAGGTGCTGACTTGGAAGAGCAAGGACGAACTTTTGGAAAGGTTCAAAAAGTTGGGCATTGACCTGAAAAAACCCATCGTGACTTATTGCAACAGCGGTCGTGAAGGAAGCCAATTGTGGTTCACTTTGCGCC
>JANXCD010000052.1 GCA_025060305.1 Armatimonadota bacterium
GGAGTTATTCCAATCGGGAGTCCAGTGCCACCATCCTGTGCGATAATGTTCAGCCCAGGTTGGAGATGGATGGAAAATGTTTGGTCCCGAACAACCAATACCGCAGTCTCGGTGAATGATTAACCACCTCATTTTCGCCGCAGGGCAATCCCAAAACTGCCGATTACGATGGTAAGGGAGTGTGACATGGGAGAATCGGACAAATGGGTTAACAGCATACTCTTGCCAGAAGGGGCATGCTGTCTGGTGCACAGCGGAAGGGAAAGTCTCATCGTAATCTTGCAAATACTGCAACATGGCTAAACCCGATTGCTTTTGGTTAGATAGGCACTGAGATTGATATGCCTTAGCACGAGCCTGACTGAACACAGGGAACAGAATTGCCGCCAGAATCGCAATGATTGCGATCACCACGAGCAATTCAATGAGGGTAAAACCTCGCCGTTGCAAAGCAAACAAACGACAAGTTAGATTGACTCTACCCATCATCACACACCTCCTTTGTTTCAATGCACTGGACAGTCTGTCCGTCACAAGTTTATAACCAAGATACCCTTAACGCTATATTGATAAAATGTAAACTTTGCAGCGATTAGGTTTGTCTTGTTTCAGATTTCTTTCATGTGCCCTCCGTTCACACCAGTAATCATCGTGTTTGACTTCCTTGAGGAGTTGGGGCAGGAGATGGCATTCTTTCACCCATCTCTGCTTCCCTCGTTGGAAAAGTTCCTGGAAGCTTCCCAATCTCTCGCCCCTGAGGGCTAAGCGAACGAATCCCAGACCAAATTGCTAAAGCGAGAGCAATTGCTACGAGAATAATTGCACCCACCAACTTCGCTGTTTGTGACATCATAAGTCCCCCCTTGACTACTTGTAAGTGCCGTAGTTGCCTCGGACTTTCCAATGGAGAAGGTTGCGGTTAGACTGACCCGCTGCTGTGCGAGCCTGAATCGCTGCGACAGTCCAAGGCCAAGCCATAGTCGTTCTTCGGTCAACGGCTTTAGCGTGACCATCCACAAAGCCGAAATTGGTGATTCCATTATGCCCACCAATAGCGAACTGCAGGGTGATAGCCGGAGAGCACCAACCTGTGGTTGTGAAGTAGTTAGGACCTGTCGGCCATGCTGGATCAGCAACATTCCTAACATCCCAGCGCCAATAAGCGAAACCCTCAGTGTAACTCACCGTCGTCCAAAATTCAAAAACTCCTGCTGTGTCACTTGGTGCGCCAATTTCGGGTAGAGCTTTTGAAAGGGGAACCCAGTTGTAATAAGCATGCAAGCCAAATGTCGCAGTCCAACCACCTGTTTCTCCGTCATCATACCCAGGCTGGAAGTGAGTAAAGGAATAACTGATGGGAGTGCCATATGAGCCGTCACAGTCATTGCGAGGGAAAGAATCGCTTGGGCATGTCCAAATCTGCTCGTTCCTCATATAAGGCATAAGCATGTCTTCAGCACCTAAAGCCCAGTTAGCAGTTGCAGGGTTAGGGTAGATTTGCTGCCAGGGATAGTTCCAAACACGAATTCGGTTTAAAATTTCGTCGTAATCTTGCGTGTATTGAGTGGCTGCCGAGAGAACATTTTTCATGTTGCTTAGACAAGTGGTCTGGCGTGCCTTCTCTCTTGCTTGAGCGAACACAGGGACCAAAATCGCCGCCAAAATGGCAATTATCGCTATCACGACCAACAACTCAATCAGCGTGAACCCTTTTCTCAATTTCAAAATGCACCTCCTTGCAAATTTGTTCGCCGAAATTGTAGCACAAAATTAAAATTCGTGCTACAAACTTTCGTCAGGATTTTCCCTTTGCTTTGGCGAATTTGTGCAAAATTTCTGCCTCTATTCTTTCTCTTTGTTTGGTGGCATCATGTTTTGAGGTGAGCGGGAAAATGGAGACCAAAGCCGTTCGCTTTGAAATCAAACAGGAGAAAAAAACAGGACAGAGTTTTTGGGCACGATTGTCTTTGCCGAAAATTGCTGACTCAATCGTTGCTTTATCTCTTTGGCTTGTCATGTCAGCCTTAGTTTTGTGGCGTGCGGAAGAAATTGGTGTCGGATATGACGAGCCAATTTACGCAGGTTATGCTCTGAAGTATTTGGATTGGCTTCACTACCTTTTTGGAAGTTTGTCTGCTGGACGGTTCTTTGAACCCTTCCGTCCTGAAGTCATTGACCTTTACTGGCATGCAAAGGACATGCACCCGCCAATTCCGAAGTTGTTGGCAGCAATTGGCTATTGGCTTTTGACGCCGTTGCTTGGCAGCGACTTTGCTGGGATGCGTTCTGGGACGGCGATTTTGTTCGGTGGGATGTTGGCTGCTATTTATTGGTTTGGTCGTGAACAATTGACAAGGGCGGGAGCGTTATTTGCTGCTTTCGCTGTCGCTTTTATGCCACGCCTTTTCACTGATGCCCATTTCCTAACAATGGACATGCCAGTCACTGCGACGACAGTAATTGGGACTTTGCTTTTGCTGCGAGCAATTGAGCAGCCAAATTGGAAGCGTGTTGTTGCTGCTATCATCGGTGTTGGGATGGCATTTGCCTCAAAGGCAAATGGTTTCCTTATCATTCCCGCTGCCGCAGTTTACATTCTCGTGCGTGACGGTTTGCGATTTGGAAAAAACAATTTCAAGTTGTGGCTGAAGCCTTTTCTGAAACAAGCAGGCGTAGTTGCTATTGTTGCTGTTGGAGCGATGGCATTTTTGTTTGCCACATGGCTTTGGCTTTGGGTTGACCCAATTGACCGCTTCAGAGAATACTTCACCTTCCACGCAAAACATTTCGTCGTCCACACCTATTATCTCGGTCAACTTTATCCTGTAAGCGACGAGAGCGGAAATGCGGTCATACCGACGCCTTGGCATTATCCTTTCGTGATGACTATGGTCACTGTTCCAACTTTGACGCTTTTGTTTTCGTTGGTTGGTATGGTATTGACAGTTTTTCGTTGGAAGCAATCGCCTTCGCTGACGAAAATGGCGGTCATCAGTTACTTCGTTCAAATTGCTCCTTTCCTTTTGGCTTCAACGCCCAAATACAATGGCATCAGGTTGTTTGAGCCTGCTTTTCCATTCTTGGGGATTCTCGCAGGTTATGTTTTTGGGCTGTTTGCCAATTGGCTTTTGCGAATTTTGAGGGAGCGTGCAAGGGATTTGATTTCCGAGCCGAGATTGATTGTTGCTGCAATTGGAATTTTACTTCTTGCACCTGCTGCCTACTCAACCTTGACAATTCACCCCTTCGGTTTGTCCTACTACAATGCCATTGTTGGCGGGACGAAAGGCGCTGTGAACCGATGGGGCTTTGAAGCGACTTATTGGGGCGTTAACTTGCTGAGTGTTGTCCCGTTTCTGAACAAACTTCCTGAAGGCACAAAGGTTCTCGTCTATCCTGGCGCTTGGTGTGCTTACACTGACTTTTACAAAAACATAGGCATCCTGAAGCGAGACATTGAAATCATGGGCAACCCTAAAGATTTGCCAAGGGCGGACTATTTGGTTTTTCAGGGAAGTCAGACTGAACTTGCCATTGCGAAACTTGGTGATCCTTTGCTTGGCAACTTGCTTTGGACGCTTTGGAAGGAAGCAAAACCTACCTATGCTGCCTCTCATGACGGCATCATTATCGTCGGTGTTTATGACCGAGAAACTATCAAAGAATTTATTGAAAGGCTAAAGATGCAAAGGCATCCAGAGGTTGATTAGTGAAGTTTTGAGTCTAAGAGTTACGCATTCAGATGTAGGTGCGGATGAAATCCGCCTAATTTGTTGAATTTTTTGCTATGTTTCTTTTAGGCGGACTGTCGTCTGCTCTGTAAGACAACGCCACCTGCGTAACTTCTAAAGCCTTTTTCTGTTGTGCACAAGTTTGAACTTTAAACAAAAAGCAAAAAATTTGCGCAAAGGAGGTAGTCAAATGGAGGGAAGCATTCTACCTGGCAGCAAAATTGGCATTTTCGGTGGCGGTCAATTAGGACGAATGGCAGCAATTGCAGCAAAGCGAATGGGTTATCGTGTCATTGTCCTTGACCCGACACCTGATTGTCCTGCAGGGCAAGTTGCCGATGACGAGATCAATGCTCCATACGATGATGTGGAAGCAGCGAAAGAGTTAGCGAGAAGAAGTCATGTTGTCACAGTGGAGTTTGAGAATGTTCCTGCAGATACCCTTGAAGCCATTGAGCATATTGTTCCTGTTCGCCCATCAAGCAAAGTATTGCGAATTGCACAAAACAGAATTGCCGAAAAAACTTTCCTTGCCCAAAAGGGTTTTCCTGTTCCCAATTTTCGCCCAGTTCGCAATCCGAAGGATCTGCTTCAAGCGATCAAGGAAATTGGCTTTCCTGCTGTTCTCAAAACAGCAATAGGAGGTTATGACGGCAAAGGTCAGAGAAAAATTGAAAGTCCTGAAGAGGTTGAAAAAGTGCTGAATTCATTGGGACAAATGGACTATGTGCTGGAAGAGTTTGTGAACTTGGAGCGAGAAGTCTCGGTCATTGTCGCTCGCAATTTGAAAGGCGAAGAAGCCGTTTACCCTGTCGCTGAGAATACTCATTCAAATCACATTCTTGACACTTCTGTCATGCCTGCTCGCATTGAACCTGCTTTATCAAAGCAAGCACAAGAGTTGGCTATAGCAATTGCACAGGCTTTGGATGTTGTAGGTTTGCTTTGTGTTGAGATGTTCATTTCCACCGATGGTCGGTTGTTAGTAAACGAATTAGCACCACGACCGCATAACAGTGGGCATCAAACTTTTGATGGAGCAGTTACTTCTCAATTTGAGCAACTTATTCGTGCAGTTTGCAATTTGCCTTTGGGTTCAACGGAACTTTACCGACCTGTTGCCATCGCCAACTTGTTGGGTGATTTGTGGCAAAAGGGTGAACCCAATTGGTTAGCAGTGTTGGAAATTTCTGATGTCAAGTTGCACCTTTACGGCAAAGAGGAAGCAAAAATAGGTCGCAAAATGGGACATTTGACGGCGACAGGTTCAACGCCCAGCGAAGCCTTGCAAAAAGTCATTTCTGCACGCAATCGTTTATCTGAATTTGTTCGGTTTATGAACTCTTGACAGTTACTTCCTCACGCAGCGATTTCATCGTCTCCCACAAGTCGGCGTAAATGGGAAATTGTTGGCAAAGTTCAACGACTTCGTTTCTCAGCTGCACAATGGTTTCATCACTGGGGTCATGCAAAACTTTTGCGATCCAACGACCGATGAGTTTCATTTCCTCTTCCTTCATTTTGCGAGTAGTGCAAGCAGGCGTGCCAATCCTTATGCCCGATGCTTTCATGGGCGGTCGCTCATCAAAAGGAATAGCATTCTTGTTGACAATGATGTGGGCTCGCTGAAGCAATTTTTCCGCATCCGCTCCTGTCAAGTTCGGATTAAACGGTCTCAAGTCAACAAGCATCAAGTGATTGTCTGTTCCACCCGATACAATCCTGAAGCCTTGCCTTCGCAATTCTTCGGCAAGTGCTCTTGCATTGGCAACAGTTTGGAACTGGTCTTGTCTGAACTCCTCACTCATCGCTTCCTTGAAGCAAACAGCCTTTGCAGCAATGACATGCATGAAAGGACCGCCTTGACTGCCAGGGAATACAGCCTTGTCAATGCTTTGTGCCCATTCAGACTTGCACAAAATCAGAGCGCCCCTTGGACCACGCAAAGTTTTGTGAGTTGTCGTTGTGACGAAATCACAATATGGGACAGGCGATGGGTGAGCGCCAGCAGCGACCAAACCAGCGATGTGGGCAATGTCTGCCAACAAAAGCGCACCAACTTCATCGGCAATCTCTCGGAACTTGTCAAATTCAACGACACGAGAATATGCTGAATAACCGCAAATGATAAGTTTGGGCTTGTGCTCACGAGCAAGTTGGCGGACTTGGTCAAAGTCAATGGTTTCGGTTTCTTTGTTAACGCCATATTGAACGACACGATAAAACTTGCCCGATGCCGTTACTGGCGCACCATGCGATAGGTGACCACCATGAGCCAAAGCGGGACTGAGAATGACATCACCATGTTCAAGACAAGCAAGGTAAACTGCCATGTTAGCCTGAACACCAGCATGAGGTTGAACATTAGCGTGGTCAGCATTGAAAAGTTGTTTCGCTCGCTCAATAGCAAGCCTTTCAGCGATGTCAACGAAATCGCAACCACCATAATATCGGCGATTTGGGTAGCCTTCAGCATATTTGTTTTGCATCGGGTTGGCAAGTGCTGCCAAGACTGCAGGACTTGTGTAGTTTTCGCTGGCGATCAAGTTTAGGTAAAGGTTTTGCCTTTCAATATCGGCGACAATCGCTTCAAAAATTTCTGGATCGGTTTCAAGCAAAGCCTCAAAAATCCGAAGCATTAAGTTCAACCTCCTTTTGATAATTCAGAGGCAGCAACAAAATCATAGCACAAAATTTTTGGGACTTTTGGGTTAGGGTTAGATAAAATCCGCCTGAAAAATTCTGACAGGCTTCGCCTGACACTAAAAATGGACAAAATTTTTCAATCGTTCTTTACTTCAAGGTGTGTTGGTAATGTGCCGTTAGATTTTTCAGCGGGGCAGTAGCCCTGCCCTTTGAGAGATTTTTAGCCAATTCGGAGGGCACGCCTACTGGCGTGCCGATTTTTTCTGTCTTGATTTCTTCTGTTGGGCAGTAGTCTAACATTGAGGTTACACCAACAAACTTTTGAGTAAAGAGTGTTTTCACTCGTTGATTTTGATGCCTTGCCTTAAGATCTCCAAGAACTGAGGTGGTGCAACGAGTTGTGGTGGCAGTTGCTCTCGGTCAAGATTCAAACTTGAGATTGGTTCACCTGTGAGAAAGTAAATAACTTCTGAGCCTGCTTCCTTAGCGATGAGCCAACCAGCAGCAATATCCCAAACTCGGTTGTCAGTCAAAACACCACCAATGAATGAACCCTTTGCAACGAAAGTGAAACAAGCCACTGCTGTTCCCAAACTTCTAACTTTGCAGGGCAAATTGACCTTCATTCTTTTGATGCTCAATGTGCTTAATCCAAGCAAATCGTCATGACGAATTTGGTCATTCTTCCGAGCGAAAATCCTGTTACCATTGAGCCAAGCACCCTTGCCTTTTTGAGCGATGTAAAGTTCGCCAAAGGCTGGATAGTAAACTGCTCCTAAGGTGGGCAGGTTGTCTTCAATAAGTCCTACTGATACAGCCCAGATAGGCAATCCAGCGACGAAATTTGCTGTTCCATCTATTGGGTCAACGACCCAAGCAACATTTCGCTTTACATCCTCTTCAACTTCTTCGCCAAGCACTTCCACTCTTGGAAAATGTTTTGCCAGTTCAGTCCGCAAAAAATCTTCAACTGCCCTGTCAGCATCGGTTACGAAAGACTTGTCAGACTTTTCCGATGGGATAACATGCCCATAATAAGATAGCGCCATATCACCTGCTCGGCGAATGATACTCTCAAGGATTTCAATTTCCGTCAAGAGACATGCACCTCCATTGATTGGCTTGAACTTGACTTCCTTTTGATGACTAAAATTTCTGCTGGTAAATCGCCATGCAAAACATGATGTCGCTTTGAAATGATTAAATCTGCAACAGGCGTCAACATTTCAAGCCATTCTGGGTGATGGGTAATGACAATGAGCCGACCGTCTTCGCTCAAAACATCTTCGGCAACCTGAATTAGCACTCTATGAGCCTCTTTCGCTCTCGCAATTGAACCGCTACGAACCCCAAAAGGTGGGTTGACAACGATACATTGGACACTGCCTTTGGCGAAAATTTTGGGTAACTCAAATGCGTCAAGGATTTGCCAATCAATAGTGTCAGAGACCAAAGCCCTTTCTGAATTCAATTTAGCGCCAGCGATGTATTTGGGCGAAATGTCTGAGCCGAAAAGTTTTGCATTGACGCTCCAATTAGCCCTTGTGTCCCATTCAAGCATCAAGTCATCAAAATTCAAACCGCTGAAAAAAGGAAGCGAGCGGAAGGCAAAGTTATCTTTTCGGAAGAAACCGCCTGCAACTTTTCGTGCTATCAACGCTGCTTCAATGAGAATTGTCCCGCTACCGCACATTGGGTCAACCATTTGTTCTTCAGGCTTCCATTCCGATGCCAAGACCATTGCTGCCGCTAAAACAGCGTTTATGGCTGCTGGATGGTCATAAACTCTGTAGGCTCGTCTTTGCATGGCTTCTTCGCCAACAAAGTCTATTCCCACCACGCATCTTTCACCTGTGACATCAACTCTGACCAAGACATCAGGATTGGCTAATTTAACCTTTTGCTTATGACCTTTTAGTTCCAAAATTTTGTCAATGACTGCCTGACCGCTGGTTCGTTCAATGTCTGGCGACTGGTAATGGTGGCGACCGCTTCGGTTTGACCTGACGCAAAAAGTTGCCTCGGGCGTCATCCATTCAGTCCAATCAACACTTTTGACAATATCGTAAATGTCTTGAAGTCCTTCTTGTGTTCGCCTGACTTCTCCTTCAGCCAAGACTAATAAGCCTCGGTAAATAGTTCTCGCTTGATAGCAAACTCGTGCCAAAGTTAATGGTTCGTTAACGAAGCCCCAAACCCAACCGTCAAGCCCCAAAAATTTCGGTTTCACCTCTATGTTTAACGAATTGAGTTCTTGCACAACGATGTCTTCAATGCCTCTTGATGTTGTGAAAAGGACTTTATAAGCCAACTTTCATTCACCTCCTGCTAAAATTTTAGTGTTACAGCCTATAAAATTTTCTGGAGAAGGGAAAGAGGTGAATTGGCGTTGGACTGGTTTTTTGTCCTTTTTGCCTTTCTTTTCGGTGCTGCTGTGGGAAGTTTCGTCAATGTTTGCATTTACAGGTTGCCACGAAAATTGTCTATTGTTAAACCGCCCTCCCACTGCCCTCACTGCGGGGCAACCTTGTCGGCTATTGACTTAGTTCCTCTGCTAAGTTACTTTTGGCTTGCAGGGAAATGTCGTCACTGCAAGACGCCTATCAGCCCTCGCTACTTTATTGTTGAACTTATAACAGCGCTTTCTTTTGTCGCTTCAGTTAAACGGCTCGGATACACTCCAGAAGCAATTTTGGTTGCTTTTTCCTTGTCCGCTTTGCTTGTAATCGCTTTCGTTGATTTAGAGTTTTTCATTGTTCCAGACGAAGCCATTTGGGCATTAGGTCTTTTAGGCTTCATGCGTTATTTGATTTCAAAACCACAAGACATCCCAATTGCTCTCGGAGGCGCTTTGCTTGGCAGTTTTATCATCTGGGTAATTGGGTTTTTGGGAAAATTGATTTTCCGAAAGGAAGCAATGGGATTTGGAGATGTCAAAATTGCGGCAGCCGTAGGAATTCATTTAGGTGCAACTTGGTTGCTTTTGCCCTTCTTTATTTTCAGCGCTTTCATTGGAGTTTTGATAGGAATACCTATCGCTCTGATGAAAAGCCGCTCAATCACTGGCTATATTCCCTTCGGACCAGCAATGGCTATTGCTGCTGGTATTGTTTTCCTTGCCCCACCTTCAGTCATCAATTTCGTTTTAGGACTATATAGCATTCCAACGAGTTGAAAGAAAGGATGAGAAGCAATGGAAGCAGTTTTGGACAAACGAGCAGTTTTCAAATTCGGCTATTATTGGGTCGGTGACGAAGAAGCCTCAGCAGAACAAGTTGAGTTTTTGCGCCGACTTTTGTATCTGCCTGTTGGGTCAAAAATCCTTATGCCTTTTTGTGGTCCAGGATGGTATGCTCACGAGTTGTCAATGTGGGGCTTTCATGTCATTGGAACGGAAGTTTCTTGGGAATTTCTTCAAGAAGCAAAGCAAAGAAGTCTAAGGCTCGGTCTATCAGCGACTTTCCTATCCGCTGACCCTTTGGCTTTACCATTTCAGGATGAACAATTTAATGGCGCAATGGTGGTGGGCAACAGGTTTGGAATGACAGGCGACGAACAAAATGATTTGAAGTTTCTGTCAGAGTTGGCAAGGGTGATGAAGCGAAAGGCAAGATTGGTCATGGCTTTGCCCCATAGAGATGGATTGCTCCAAGAATTTCAAGAGCGTGACTGGGAAACTATGCTGGATGGAAATCGTATTCTCGTTTTTAGGAAATGGGACGCTATGACTGGGCAGATGTGGGAAGAATGGCGTGAGATTGATTCGGAAGCAAACTTGCGACTGTTTCTCGTCATTTACAGAGTTTACACCTTGACCGAACTTGAGCATTTGCTCCAAAGTTGCAATTTCAAGTTGACAAATGCTTTCGGCAATTTCATAGGCGGAGAATTGAGCCATAAAAGTCGCTTGATGCTAATTCAGGCTTTGAAGGATTGATGTCAGCGGTCAAAGCCAACTTCTCCCCTTGCGATGAGCCAGAAGGAAGTTTCGCAATTGAATGTAGCGGCTGATGAAATCCCCACGCAACAATCCTTTACTTCTTGCGTTTCAAACTCTGACGGATTTCCTTGAGCACATCTGCGATTTTCGGCAGTGGTGATTGCCAAAGCCATTCAACTTTGATGCGAAAACCTTTCAAAACAGCGCTGTGATAAAAACCTCTCTTGTCAGGCAACTTTCTCTCAAACCTTTTACCTTCACTCAAAAATAAAAAGTCCGCTTGCTTTCTATTAGGGTCAATGACCCAATACTCACGAACGCCATCAATTTCGTATTCGGCGAACTTTGTCCCTCTGTCACGGAA